>NZ_JBEPYQ010000017.1:0-89386 GCF_041641335.1 Cohnella sp.
CACTTCCGGCGCGTTCGCCCACCTTAACGGTCTAGCAGAACGTTAATCGCCCATTTCCGGCGCGGTCGTCCACCTTAGCGGTCTGGGAGAACGTTAACCGCCCGATTCTCGCGCGTTCGCCCACCTTAACGGTCTGGCAGAACGTTAATCGCCCGATTCTCGCGCGGTCGTCCACCTTAGCGGTCTGGCAGAACGTCAATCGCCCGATTCTCGCGCGGTCGCCCACCTTAGCGGTCTGGGAGAACGTTAACCGCCCGATTCTCGCGCGTTCGCCCACCTTAACGGTCTGGCGGAACGTTAATCGCCCACTTCCGGCGCGTTCGCCCACCTTAGCGGTCTGGAGGAACGTTAGACGTTAGCCGCCCCATGCATAAGCGCCGTCCCACACAGGAACGGCGCCTTTCGTTTATGCTCTGACGTTCTCGATTTCCTCGATCCGTCCGGCGATCGCTTCGGAGAGCTCTTGAGCCGTCTTCGGCACGAACGACTTGAGAATCGAGTTGACCATCGGACCCATCGCGCCTTTGGCCGTAATGTCCAGGTAACCGGTCATTTTGGTCGTATTGGCATTCACAGCCTCCGCCTCGAAATACCCGTTGCCCCCGAAGTTGTCGGACAGTCCCGACAGATCGAACGTTACCTTCGTCGGCTCGATCCACTCCTTGATGTCGATCTTCAGCTTGACCGTTTTCTTCATAAAGCCGAGATCGCCCTTGAAAGCCCATGTGGATTGGCGCTCGCTCAGAATTTCGTGCTCGATGTAACCCGGCACAAGCGGCGCCCACTTGTTCATATCGCTAACAAAGTCCCATATCCTATCGATCGCCACTGGAAGCTCTATCGTATGAATTCCGTTTGGCATAACGGTTCAACTCCTTTTTCTCGTCTGACGGTCAGGTCAGATCTGTCTATTGCCCCTCACTCTTCCTCGTCAGGCGACCAGGTTCAATCAGTCAGCCCTCTCTTGTATCCTCGTCCGGCCTCAAATCTCCCTCGACACCGAACGTCCCGCTGCGATTCCCGCCAAGTAACCCATCGTCATTCCCGGTCCGAGCGTTCCGCCCGCGCTGGCGTAAGCCTGGCCCATAATGCCCATCGAAGCGTTGCCCGCAGCGTACAGTCCCGCAATCGGCTTGCCCCGCAAGTTGATCACTTGCCCGTCGGCGTTGATGCGAGGGCCGCCGTTCGTGCCCAGCGTACCCGCGTATACCGGAAGAGCGTAGAAAGGCGCCTGCTCGATCGTGCCAAGATTCGCTTCCGCGCTGCCTCCTCCGCCGCCGAGGTTTTCGAAGAAGGTCGTCCCTCTGCCGAAGTCCGGGTCCGCGCCTTGACGCACGTTCTCGTTCCATCTGGCGACCGTCTGCTCCAGCCCGTCCGGGTCGACGCCGATCTTCGCGGCCAGATCCCGAAGATTGTCCGCCCGATCCACCCAATCCGGAGCGTCCTCACCCGGCATCATCGTCACGATCATCGTGCGGTCCTTCAGCTGCTGGTCGAAAATCATCCACACCGGAGGCTCATTCGGCCACTCCAACGCGACCGGATCGTACTCGTAGAAGGCCTTAGGCATGTCGTTGTACGTCACGCCTTCGTGGACGAACCGTTTGCCGTGCCGGTTGACGATGATGCTGTTAGGACCCATGCGTCCCCCTCCGAGTTGGTTAAGGACGCGGTCCTCATATTCGAAAGTCGGGTCCTGCATCGCCGAATACCACCAAGCTTCGCTCATGTTGGCCAGCGCCGCTCCCGCTTCCATCGCCATGACAAGGCCGTCCCCGTCGTTGCCCGCCGGAGAGAGCGGATGCGTGACCTCCGCCTTCAAGAAAGCCTTCACGAGCTCCTTGTTCCATTCAAAGCCGCCCGAAGCGAGAATGACCCCCTTGCGCGCGCCGATGTACAGCTTGGAATCGCCTTGCTCGGCGACGAGGCCGATCACTTCGCCGGCGTCGTTCAGGACAAGCTCCTTGCCCGGCGTTCCGGTCAACGTCTCGATGCCGCGATCGAGCACCGCCTTGAACAGGGAAGCGATCAAGGAACGGCCCATCGTGACGATGTTATTTTCCATCCGTTCCGCAATCTTCCCGAAGTCGATGCCTCCGACCGCTCCTCCCTCCTCCAGCGTGAGTGGCGGGAAAGCCGGATTGTTGCGCACCTTGTACGCCCACTCCCCGATCTGGTTCATGTCGAACGGCACCGGATCGAGCGAGCGTCCGCCCGTCGGCTTGCCTCCCGGCAGAGTCGCGTAGTACTCGGGATATCCCTTCGGAATCGAAAATCTGACCGGCGTATGCTCGTTCAGATAGTCGATCATTTTGTGGCCGTTGTCGATGAACGTCTCGACCAGCTCGGGGTCCGGTTCCTTGCCTCCGGTCAGACGCTTGGCGTATAGCAGCGCCTCCTCCCGCGAATCCTCGATGCCCGCTTCCTTCATGTAACGGTTCATCGGAATCCATGGCACGCCGCCGGAAAAGGCGGTCGTTCCGCCGATCTGGTCCGCTTTCTCGATAATCAGCACCTTCGCGCCCTGGTCGTGGGCCAATATCGCGGACACGAGCGCCGCTCCCCCTGTCCCCATCACGACTACGTCCACTTCGCGGTCCCATTGCTCCGGTTTTTTCACTGGCATCTGCATCGTCTCCTCTCGCTGTCAGGGGTTCGTTATTTTGCGGTGACGCCACCGTCGACGGGCAGCTCGATGCCGGTCAGGTAGGACGACGCGTCGGAAGCCAGGAACAGCACCGCTTGCGCGACCTCGGACGCTTGACCGACTCTCGGAAGAGCGGTCTGCTTCAGGAACCATTGCAGCATCTGCTCGTTGTTGACGAACTCGGCGCTCATCGGCGTTTCGATAAAGCCCGGATGCACGGAGTTGACGCGGATGTTGTCCTTGCCGAAGTCGACCGCCGCCGCTTTCGTCAGCATGCGCACGCCGCCTTTCGACGCCGTATACGCGCCTGCTCCGCTGCTTCCGGTTAGACCGGCAATGGAGGAGATGTTGACGATCGATCCGCCTTTGTTCGCCTGCATGTGCGGGATAACGGATTTCATGCCGAGAAACACGCTGGTCAAATTGATATTCATGACCTTGTTCCACTGCTCGATCGTCGTCTCTAGAAGTCCGGCCGCCAGGGAAATGCCCGCATTGTTGACGAGAACGTCTACTTTGCCGTACTTGCCGACGACGGCGTCCACGACCCGCTTCCATTCTTCCTCGGAGGACACGTTATGGGCGAAGGCGATTCCTTGACCTCCTTCCGCTTCGATCTCCTTGAGGACATTCTGCACGGCAGTCTCGTTGATGTCGGTAGCGATGACATTTGCGCCTTCCCTCGCGAACAACAGCGCTTCTTCGCGCCCCATGCCGCTGCCCGCGCCCGTTACGATCGCAACTTTATTGTCCAGTACTCCCATGTTTACGCATCTCCTTTGCTTGTCATGCTGCTTGTATGGTTGAATAGCGAATGGCTTGTCTGCACAAAACCTAATATTGGAAACGCTTTCTCTTTGCAGCGAAACCGTTGAACGATTCCGCCTCCGATGCGCCGATCGCCTCCCGTCTCCCGATACGTTCATGATCCCTCGAAATAATGATAGTTGTGCTATCACTATGATCCGTATTATATCATCGATAAGCAAGAATTCAAACCCTCCTTGAGATGGAAGAGGACGAACGCTTATAATTACTCATACATTGAGTTTGAGTCGACAGGGAAGGTTTGAGCGGAAATGGATCCGAAATCGAGGTATCAGCAGGAGAGAAATGACGGCAAGGAACAGCGCGCAATCGCGATTGTAGACGCCGCTACGACCGTGTTCGTCCAGAAGGGAATCGAGAAAACGACGATGCAGGATATCGCCAAGGAGGCGAATATCGGCATCGCCACTTTGTTCCGGTATTTCCCGAAAAAGGAGAAGCTGGTTGTCGCGGTCGCAGCCAAGCGGACGGAATTAACGTTCGAAGCTTTCCGGAAGGTGACCGAGGAGCCGGGAACCGCGCTGGAGAAAATCGAACGGCTAATGGATTATTTCATCACCGACGTGAAGCGGCCGGACAATCCGAACATCAAGTTCATGGAGGATTTCGAGAGCTACGCGGCGCATTCCCTGGAGCCCCTAGAGGACATCGAGAGCTTTAACGAGCTGTACCGGGCAACGTCGCGCGAATACAGCAAGATCATCCAGGAAGGCCAGCGGGACGGATCGATTCGATCCGACGTTCCTGTCGCCGAGACGTTAACGACGATCATTAACGTATTCGGCATTTTCTCACGGAAGCTGTCGCTTCAGAACAACATCCTTACGTTCGTGTCCGATCTCGAAGCGGAACGGCAGCTTGAAATCTTGAAGCGGATGATTTTGGATTACTTGCGGAATCGGCCGTAAAAAGGAACCCGGCTTGCGTCCAATTGGGGAGCGGGCCGGGTTTGTTGCGGATACGGTATTTTTTTCGATGGACCTCACTGCTCTAATTTTGCAAAGTTCTTGTTGACGTAATCGTCAACGGCCAGCTGAGTAGACTTAAGCGCTCGCTGCGCTTCTCGAATGAGCGATAGAAACCCGTTCAAGTCTTCTTCGGAGCCTGACGCCGCGAACTTCGTCCAACCCTCGACCGTTTGCCGATATAGATTCATGGTTTCAGCAGATTCGTTAGGAATGGCGCTCGGATAGTCAATGATCGGCATGAGTTCATCCAACCGTTTGGATTTTTCCGCATACTCTTGGTGCAAAGCGTTCATCCGTTCATTGATCTCTTTTATGGCCTCTTCGCCAATTCCGCCTCCGTCCGTTTGACGCCCGACAGCAGTCAATAAGATCTCCCAGTCCAACTCTCTCAGCCCCGTTAGCAGCTTGTTGAACGAGTTCAATATCGCTATATTGTTTAAGTATTTCCGATTCCTGTCCTCCGACTCCACAACAACTTTATTACCTGAAGAGGTAACGGAATATCCGACGGATCGCAACAAGTACACAGGGATCATCGCTCGGCCGTCCATCACGACGACCGGAACATCCTTGCTCTGCACAGGCTTCCCGTTCCAGAGCAATTCCCTTACAGGCATGCCCTTGTATTTAAGCGAGTCGCTGGCGACCGCCGTTGCAGCCGCTATCAGAGATAGCGCCAATGCTGCGAATGCGATTTTCCTTTTCATGAACGATTCAACGCCTCCAGTGAAAACAAATAAGCCGACCCTATCGTTCACTCGGAGTCGGCTTGCTGTGTTGGAATATGAGGTTCATGCGTTTGCGAATATCACCAACTGGCAGAATGATCCTCCGCCCAGCCGAGGAGTCCGTCGATCTCGATCGTCTCCCCGTCGTCGGCGACGAGGCTGCCCCGGAACGTTCCGATCATCTGATGGACTTCCGAGCGAATGATTAGCGCGTTCGTCTTCGCCGTTCTTTCGAACAGCGGCTCGAAGACAAGCGACACCCGGTCCGAGCCTGCCGTCCGCATTGTCCAAGGCTCCAAGTAGCGTTCGCGATCGTACGTCCAGACGATGTCCTCATGGATTTTGGATAACCGACCGTCCACGACGAAGCCGTTCTCCGTCTGGCCGGTTCCGTCCGTCCACTGTCCGCCGAGGTTCAAGCCCACCGTACGGCCCCCTGTCGATCTGCCGGAAGCCGCCGCCCAGTTCCAGTTCGCGCGGTAAGGCCACTTGCCTCTGCCGAAATCCAGACAGCCGAACGACTCGTCTTCCGACAGCTCGTACGTCACTTCTTCCCAGCGGACCTGTCCTTGGGCGGGCAGCGCCTCCTGCTTGGAAGTGAACTGATACCGCGACTTGCTCCAAGGCACGACTACGTTCAAGGTCTCGTGTCCTTCCGGCCGGCGAACGAGAAGATCCGCGGACAGAGCCCGGCCCCGGCCGCCGAAATTCGGGGCTTCCACCCGGATTCTCGTCGCGCTCCCAAGCTCTTCTAACGAGATCGCCAGCTCCTTGCCGTCGTAACGAACCGAAGCGTTCACCTCATCCGGCATCCGACAGCCAATCCCGAACGGGGCTAGCACCGTCTGCTCCCGAAAGCGCAAAGTACGCAAATCCAAAGCATACGCGAACAGGACCGCCGCATAGTCCAAATGAGAGATCGTGACGGAAAACAGCAGCTCGGGGTTCGTAACGCACCAATAGTTCCATTTCTTCTTGCGAAGCGGACTTCCTGTAACGTTGCAGCGAATAACCGGATGCTTCGCCCAGCCGACGCTGTCCGGAGACAGCCTTCCGGCGGCATCGCACAGATCGGTCGGAACCGTAATCTCTCTTGCGCCCATGGACGAACTCCTCGCTTCGGCAAATGGTCTCGTTCGCCTTGCTCCGGCTCTAGGTCGTCAGGATCTCCGGATTAAAGCCCATAAACAAGCCGGATTCGATCACGCCGGGAATCGACTTGATCTCCTTCTCGTAGCCGTCCTGGATTTTGTTGAACCGCACGTCCAAAATCAAGTTTCCAGCCTCGGTAATGACCGGGCCGTCCTTGGCTACCGCCATCCGCATCTGCACTTCTTTAACGCCCAGCTTGGCCAGCTCCGTCTCGACCAAATTCACCGCGCGGGGATCGACCTCGATCGGCGCCGCGAACTTCTCCCCCAGGTAGGAGACGAACTTCGAGGAATCGACGAGAATATAGTTTTCGGGAGCGCTCTTCATAACCAGCTTCTCCGCGAACATCGCGCCTCCGCGCCCTTTGATCAGGTTCTTGTTCGGATCGACCTCGTCCGCGCCGTCGAAATACCAGTCCGGTCTCGTGTTCAGCAGCGTCGAGGTCGGCAGCCCCATGATCGAACAGGTCAGCGACACTTCGTGGGACGTCGGGATCGCCAGCACGTTCAGCTTCTGCTCCTTCACCTTCTTGCTGATGGCCAGCAGCGCCAGGTACGACGTAGAGCCCGAACCGACGCCGATAACGTCCCCGTCCCGCACGCGTTCGGCGATCTTCGCCGCAACCGCTTCCTTCTGCTCCCTGTTGGAAATTTCCTTCGTCCACTGCAGCGTAGTCGCGATTTTATTTTCCCAAACCATGAACAAACCTCGCTTCGATTAATGTGAATGGGGCCCCTCAATTGCCTGATCATTATTATAGCATGATTTACCTTGGAAGCGTTTCTTTCATCCGGGCGGCCAGACCTTCCAGCGCATGGCCGATCGGGGTGCCCAGCTCCGAGCCGGCTCTGTCCGCCGCGGCGGTCATGGACAATTGGGCGACGGACAGCCGCCTGCCCGGTTCGGACGCCGCTTGCTCCCGAATACGTTCGAAGAGCTCGCGATCATGCCGCTCCTGCTCTCCCCGCATCACAAGGTCGAATAGACCATCCAATACCCGCGCATCCACATCAGGCCGCCGCCCCGTTGCGGATGCGTACGCTTGCAGCCGCGCCATCGTCCCTTCCACCGTCGCCCGATTCGTGAAGAGCAGCAGCTGCGGCCCCTCGAAGCCGCATACCGAATCGAAGAAGGGCTCGTCAATGCCCACGACCGGCACGGCTATGGAAAGCGGATTGTCCTGCAGCTCCGCCATGTATTGGGTGCAGGTGACGAGAATTGCGTCCGCACCGCTTTGCCCGATCCACTCGACCTGATCTTGGACCCGCCTTCTGGCGTCCTCCTGACGAAAAGACGGGTCCCGGGAGACCCGGCGCACCAGGCCGGGATCGACGTAGTGCAGCAGCTCCGCTCCAAGTCCCGCCAACGTCCGGTCGATATGCCCGATATTGGAGTGGTGGGCGTGCAGACAACCTATTGTTTTGTCCATCCGTATGTCGTCTCCGTCTCTTAGGTTTGCTCCGATTGTATCACATCGCGCCGCACCTGATATAATGGACAAAAAAGAACGGAGACCCGAGACAAGGCTTCCGCTCCGACTAGCACGAAGGAGTTCATGCGATCATGATTCTGCATAAAGGAGAGATCCTGTTCCGGCAAGGAGAATCGGGTTCCCTGTACCGTCTCGTCAGCGGGTTGCTCAAAATCGTCAGGCTGCACGAGGACGGAACGCCCACGCTCGTCAACATCATCGTCCCGAACGAAATCATCCCGCATCATTCGTTAATCAGTCCCAACCCGAATTACGGCACGGCTATCGCGCTCGTCACTTGCGAGGTGGAAGTTCTTCCCGCCGCGGCGTGGTACCGGGACCTCGAAGCCAATCCCGCGAAATGCCGCGACATCGCGCTTCTGCTTCAGGACAAACTAAGAATGATGCAGAAACGGATCGACCAGTTGACGGAAGTCGCTCCCGCAGACAAACTGAGCAAGCTTCGGAACTGGTTTGCCTCCTATTTCAAGGACGTTCCTCTTACCGAGCTGCTTACTCAGGACGAAATCGCGCAGTTCGTCGGCTTAAGACGGGAAACGGTCAATCGGGTGCTTCGGTCTCAGGCGGAAGCCAAGCTGCCCGCCGGACCGAAAAATTCGTAGCGCGCATCCTCTTCAGCCACGCCCCATTCCTTCAGCATCCGATAGACAGTCTTCATGAACGGCACGGGCCCGCAGAAATAAAAACATGCATCGGAGGTCGGGACGAGCGACTGCAGCCATGGCAGGTCGATATAGCCCTCCTTACCGTATACGCCTTCCTCGCGGTCCCGCTCCGTCGGATGCTCGTAGCACCAATGGACGCTAATGTTCGGATGACGGGCGGCCAGCTCCTCCACCTGCTTCCGCATGGCGTGCGCGTTTCCGTTCCGGGCTGCATGGATAAAGGTAACTTGTCTGCTCGTACCGCTCTCGGCGAGCGTGTTCAGCATGCTGACCAGCGGAGTCAGCCCAACGCCGCCGCTGATGAGCACGACAGGACGGCTATCCTTCGTATCGAGCGTGAAATCCCCTGCAGGAGCCGACACTAACAGCGTGCTTCCTTCGTCGACTTGCTCGTGCAGGTAGCAGGATACTTTGCCGGACGGACGATCGGAGAACGCGTCTTCGCGCTTAACGGATATGCGGTAATACGGCTTGCCGGGTGCGTCCGACAGACTGTACTGGCGAATATGGGTGTTGGACTCGCCGGGAATGTCCAGCTTGATGCTGATATACTGCCCCGGCTCGTATTCGGCGATTCCTTGGCTGTCCTGCGGTACGAGGTAGAAGGACGTGATGACGTCGCTCTCCTGGACTTTCTTGGCTACCTTGAACGCCCGGAAACCGGCCCATCCCCCTTGCTGCTTCTCCGACTGCTCGTACATCTCCGCTTCCACGCTGATGAACACGTCGGCTATAACGCCGTACGCTTCCGTCCACGCGTTCAGGATTTCTTCCGTCGCCGCGTCTCCGAGCACGTCCTTGATCGCCGCCAGCAGGTTCCTGCCGACGATCGGATAATGTTCCGCCTTCACGCCCAAACTGCGATGTTTGTGCGCGATCTGGCGGACGACCGGAAGAATCGCTTCCAGCTTGTCGATGTGCAGCGCGGCCGCGTAGACGGCGTTGGCGAGCGCGGTTTGCTGCCTGCCCTGCTTCTGGTTGGCGTGGTTGAAAATATGGAGCAGCTCCGGATTCTCGGCGAACATCATCTGGTAAAAGCGCTTCGTAATCGCCGTGCCGTGAACCTCCAGCACCGGAACCGTGGATTTTATGATGGCAATGCTTTGTTGACTTAACATATTGTCTCCTCACTTTCTATAAATGCGAATGATTCCAGTATAGGCACCGCTCCTCCGGCGCCGTGTGACTTCGATCACACGAAAAAGCAACAAACGTTGACGGCGGATTAGCTCGCGGGGCGGCTCTATTGCGAGGACACGAGGGGGGCTTGACGAAATCGTCCAGATCATATATCTTAAAATTAAGATTTATAAATTTGAGATTTAAATCGAGAGGGGAGCGATTCATGATGACAGCTTACCGCAGCATCGAAGGCACGTATCAGGGGGCGCCGTTCCATATGGTCGGAGACGGGTTCCGGGTGTCCAACTACTTCCCATCCGGGCAGGATTTCGGAGCGAAGTTCAGTCCCTTCCTCTTGATGGACTATAACGCTCCTTACGAGTTTCCGCCATCGGATTCGGTCAAGGGCATCGGCGCCCATCCGCACCGCGGCTTCGAAACCGTGACGATCGCATACGAAGGTTATATCGAGCATCACGACAACCACGGCAGCCATGGCATTATCGGTCCCGGGGACGTGCAATGGATGACCGCCGGCTCTGGCCTGCTGCACAAGGAATATCACGAGAAAGAGTTTTCGAGAAGCGGAGGCTTGTTCCAGATGATCCAGCTATGGGTCAACTTGCCGCGCGAACACAAAATGCATCCGCCGAAATATCAGGAGCTGACGAAGGACAAAATGGGCTACGTCGACCTGCCGAACAACGGCGGCAAGGTGCGCGTCATCGCCGGGGAGTACAATGGCACCAAGGGGCCGGCAAGCACGTTCACGCCGATCCATCTGTTCGATATGACGCTGACCAAAGGCGGCAAAGCAAGCTTCGAGCTTCCGGCCTCCTTCAATACGGGAGCGCTGGTGCTGAGAGGGACGGTAAAAATAAACGGAGAAACGACGGCGGCGGAAGGGGATTTCACCCTATTCCGAAACGAGGGCGGCGAAATTTCCGTCGAGGGGTTAAGCGACGATGCGATGATCATTTTCCTGAGCGGGGAACCGATTGACGAGCCCGTCTTCATGCACGGTCCGTTCGTCATGAACAGCCGCGAGGAACTGGTGGAAGCGTTCAAGGATTTCCAAGCGGGGAAAATGGGGCGTCCCAACTTCTGATTTCGCGGATTAAGACATAGGCACATAAAAACGAGGGGTCCGTCCCTTGGTCATCTAGACAGACGACTTATGGAACAAACCCCTCGTTTCTCATCCCGCTTTGATCTCGAGCAGCTCGTATTTGACGGTGCCGACCGGCGCCTCCACGCTGACGATGTCGCCTACGCGCTTGCCGATCAGCTCCTTGCCCAGGGGGCTTTCGTAGGAGATCTTGCTCTCGTTGACGTCCGCCTCGGCCGGACCTACGATCCGATATTCGATCCGCTCGTCGAATTCGATGTCGTTCAACACGACGGTCGAACCGACGTGGACGTGGGAGTTGTCCATGTCCCCTTCGTCGACGACTTTGGCGTTGCGCAGCATCTTCTCCAGCACGAGAATTCTCGTCTCCATGAACGCCTGATCGTCCTTGGCCGAGTGATACTCGCTGTTCTCCTTCAAGTCGCCGTAGCTGATCGCCAGTTTGATGCGGGCGGCCAGCTCCTTGCGCTTCACGTATTTAAGATCATCAAGCTCGGCTTGTAATTTGTCCAATCCTTCTTTGGTCAGGATCACTTGATCGTTCGCCATCGTTTACAGCTCCAATCTGCTTTCTTATCTCCATTCTACCGTATATCCAACCCCGATGCACTTTAGACCCCTTCGTTCGAGTACCGGCATCGTCCCGAAGAGAGACTATTCTCCGACCAAAGCTTCTCCCAGCGGAGTCGGCAGCCCATCCAGACTCTGAACGTTTTTCTGCTTCCAGTATTCGGTCAAGCCGTCATCGCCTTGATGCGCCGCCCATTTGCGCAGCGTATCCCGCTCCTTCTCGTAAGCCATGAACGGCACCGCGAATCCGCACGACGTTTGGACCTTATCGAAATCCACCGCAATCAGTTGCCGCGCTCCCGGAATCGGGGGAAATAAAGGGGACAGTTCCTCCCACTCGGAGGTCCCGGGCAGAATAACCGTACCTTTGCCGTACAGCCTCAATATATTCGGGGGCCCTTCGAACGCGCAAAACATAATCGTAACTCTTCCGTTCTCCCGGATGTGGGCGCTCGTCTCGTTGCCGCTTCCCGTCAAATCCAGATAGGCCACGCGGTTCGGAGACAGCACGCGCAGAGAATCATACCCTTTCGGAGACAGATTGACATGCCCTTCCTCGGACAGCGGCGCCGAGCCGACAAAGAAAATAGGCTGCTTCGCGATAAAGGTCTCATGCTCCGGCAGCAGCGCTTCGAATTGTTTTCCCATTAACCCCGTTCCTCCCTCGTATCGTCACTTCCGTCTCTTCTGAACCAAATCTTCTTCAGCCGTCGGATTCCTTCGACAATCGCCTCCTCGGACACTCCGCCGAAGCCGAGCATCACATACGAGGACGGACAGCTCTCCGGATTCATCCAATGGTTCCTCGGCGAATACACCTTCACCCCGCATAGCGCCGCGCTCTCGATCAACTCGGCGCAATCCCTGCCGCGAACGTCCGCCAGCAGATGAAGTCCGGCCTTCTGGCCGATCGTCTCGACTCGGTCCCCCATCTCCCGTTGTATCGCGGCGATCAGCGCTTTATTCCTGCTCTGGTACAGCTTTCTCATTTTGCGAACATGCCTGTCGTAATGACCTTCCTTCATGAACAGGAACGCCGCTTGCTGAATGATCGGCGACACCGACTGACTGTACGTTCCCAGCCGCTCCCTGAAGACGTCCGACAACCGCTCCGGCAGCACCAGATAGCTTAATCTTGCCGCAGGCAGGAACGACTTCGAGAACGTGCCCAGATAGACGACCCGATCCCCGGCGTCCATCGCTTTCAGCGGAGGAATGGGCTGGCCCTGGTAGCGAAATTCGCTATTGTAGTCGTCCTCCACGATAATGCCGTCCGTCTCGTCCGCCCATTGCAGCAGCCGGCTCCTCTTGCCGACGGGCATGACGCCTCCGAGCGGAAACTGATGGGCGGGGGTCGCGTAGACCGCCTTGGCCCCGCTTCTCCTCAGCGCTTCCACGTCCAGCCCGTCCGCATCGGCCGGGATTGGAACGAGCCGCATCCGGTGGTTGGCGAGTACGGTCCTCACTCCGTCGTATCCCGGGTCCTCTATGGCGAACGGCTCTTCGGCAGACAGGAGAAGCTGGCACAGCAGACTGACCGCCTGCTGCGCCCCCCCGGCGAGAAAGATTTGCTCCGGAGAGCAGAGTATCCCGCGGGCGGCGTACAGATAGCGGGCAATCTCCCGGCGAAGCTCCCCGCTCCCCTGCAGCGCCCCGTACCCGAGCACTTGACGGCGATCTCCGGCCAGCGCCTCCGTCACGCATTTCTTCCAGGCGGCGAGCGGAAACTTCTCCAATGCTACGTCTCCGTACTGGAAGTCGATGTCCGTTCCCGCCGCTTCCGTCTCCGATGCCGCTGCATTCTGAGGAGCCGGAAGGGAGCGATCGAGATTCTCCGCCACTCCCGCCACCGGATGAATCGGGAGCACGAGCAACCCGCTTCTCGGCTTGCTCTGCACATAGCCTTCGGCGAGCAGCTGCTCATACGCGGTTTCCACCGTGTTCTTGCTGATCAGCAAGTGCGCGGACAACTGGCGGATCGACGGAAGCCTGTCGTTCTCCTTCAATTGACCCGATTCGATCTGCCGCCGTATGTACCGGTATAGCTGCTTGTAGACGGGAACCTCGCTCTCCCTGTCCAGCAGCGGCGATAATCCGATCATCCGCTTCCTCCATCTGTCCCTTGCAAAACGATCATTTCTGTCCCTTTTAACCCTGTCAAGCGATTCGTACAATGAGTGTAACACAACTAACCCAAGGAGCGACAGACCATGATTCCGATGCGAATGTTTAAGCTGGCGTGCACCGATGCCGACGCGATCGACCGCTTCCTGTCCGGGGCGAGAACCGGTTTTCTCGGCTTGTCGGCCGACGGCTCCCCCTACGTCGTTCCCCTGAACTACGTCTGGACGAACGGCTCGGTCTACTTCCACGGCGCCGCGGAAGGACGCAAAGTCGATATGCTGCGCCGCAACGCCCAAGCCTGCTTCACCGTCTGCGAGGACCTTGGCACGATCACGGCTCCCGTACCGGCCCATACGGATACCGCTTATATGAGCGTCATGCTCTTCGGAACCGTTGCCCCGGCCGCCGACCTGGAGGAAGCGACCGCCGCCATGCAGGCCATGCTGGACAAATACGTCCCCGGTTATTACGACCAGCCGTTGTCCCGAGCCCATGTCGAGAAATACGTCTCCTCGCTCGGCAGCCGCACGGCCGTATTCAAGCTTACGCCGACGGAAATCACCGCGAAGAGAAACGAAACCCCGGAGGAAAGCCGCATGTACTACCCGGGGAAGACGCATCGGGACGAACGGCCGTAAGCGGCCGGCCGCATGAAGGAATCCCCGCCTCCCGCGACGAATAACACAACACGATCAACTCGCGAGGCAAAAAAAGGAGCGGACATGGATTCGATATGGGAATCGGCTTACGCCAGACTGCAGCAGATCGCCCCCATCCCGGAGAACGAATGGGAGGCTTTCCGTAAGTTGTGCTCGATCCAGACCGTCGCTAAGAACGCGCACTGGGTCAGGGAAAACGAACCCGTAGACGCCATCGCCTTCTGCGCGAAGGGGCTGTTCCGCCTGTATTACGCCACTCCGGACGGCGGCGAGTTCAATAAGAGCTTCTGCTCGGCCCATGATTTCGTCGCTTCTTACGGTGCCTTGCTGGCGGGGTCTCCGTCCCATTTCTCCATACAGGCTCTCGCGGACAGCCTGCTGCTGACCGTCCGTTATTCCGACTTCCGCGCTCTCTACGACAGGCATCCTTGCTGGGAACGGCTTGGCCGCATCCTCGTCGAACAGCTGTACATGAAGAAGGAGCTGCGGGAACGCGAATTCCTTCTGCTCTCCGCCGAAGCCAGATATCTGAAGTTTCTGGAGCGTTACGGCCCGCTCGAGACTCTCATTCCTCAATATCACGTGGCCTCTTACTTGGGAATCACCCCTGTAGCTTTGAGCCGAATTCGCAGGAAATTAACCTAGGTTAATGAAAAACTCCCCTTCCGCTTTTACATTGGAGTAAAAGGAAGGGGAGTTGCGCAAATGCGCCTATCAGGCCATACGGTACTCATCACCGGCGGCGCGGCGGGCATCGGGCTTGCCTTGACCGAACGCTTCGTCCGCCACCGCAATCAAGTCATCCTTGTCGGTAGGGACGAGACGAAGCTCGCTCAGGCGAAGGCCCGTTATCCGGGCATCGCGGCGACCTGCGTCTGCGATCTCGGCAACGAGGAGCAGACGAATCGGCTCGTCGAACGTCTATACGCCGAACATCCCGAGCTCAGCGTGCTGATCAACAATGCCGGCATCCAATTCAATTATTCTTTCGCCGACGCTCAAGCAGCCTCCGGGAAAGCGCCGGCGCCGGACCCGCGCATCCCGGGCGAAATCGTCGTCAACCTGACGTCGCCCGTCCGGCTCGTATCCGGGCTGCTCCCGCTGCTCTCACGCCGGGACGAAGCCGCCATCGTGAACGTCACTTCCGGACTCGCGATCGTCCCGAAGAAATCCGCTCCCGTGTACTGCGCGACGAAGGCGGGCCTTCGCTTGTTTACGAAGGCGCTTCGATACCAGCTGGAGTCGACGAACATTCGAGTGTTCGAGGTCATCCCGCCCGTCGTCGATACCGCCATGACCGCAGGCAGAGGCCGGAACAAAATTACGGCCGAGCAGCTTACCGACCAATTCTGGACCTGTTACGGGAACAACCGGTTGGAAATCCCCATCGGCAAAGTAAAGCTGCTCCTGTGGCTCAACCGGCTCGTTCCCGGCGTAGCCGAGAAAATCTTGAAAAATAGCTGATCGCTTACTTATATTTGAACGTCTCCACCGAATCGTACAGCTTCTCGGCCAGCATAGCCAGTTCCTGCGACGCGGCCGCGGTCTCTTCCGCCGCGGCGGCGGCCTGCTCGCTGATCGACGCTACGGACTCGATCGTCATCAGTACGTTGGAGGCGCTCGTCGTCTGGGAGATGCTGGAATCGGCGATGTGGCCGACCTTCTGCGAAGTTTCGTTGACCTTCAGCACGATGCCCTCGAACGATTCGCGGGTGCGTGCGAAATGCTCCACCCCTTCGCTGACCGCTTCCACGCATTTCGTCGCGCTGCCCTGCATGCCGCTAATAATCTCCGTAATCTGCTTCGTTGCGTCTCCGCTTCGCTCGGCGAGCTTGCGGACCTCGTCGGCTACGACCGCGAAGCCGCGCCCTTGGTCGCCCGCCCGGGCCGCTTCGATCGCGGCGTTGAGCGCAAGCAGGTTCGTCTGCTCCGCAATGCCGTCGATGACTTCGATGATGTCCCCGATCTGCTTGGAGTCCCGTTCCAGATGCTTCATCTGCTCGTTCACCTGCTCCATCTTGCCGATGGAACGAGTAATGATCTCGGTGCCTTCCTCCGCGATCTGGACCGCTTCCTCGGAATACTCCTTCGCCAGATTGGCGTTGGACGCCACCGACTGAATGGAAGTTTCCAGACTCTCGAACAGGTTCGCCATCGTTCTCGCCCGATCGGCCTGATCGACGCTGCCCTTGGCGACTTCGTCCGTGCTGGCCGAAATCTCTTCCGCGGACGAAGCCACGCTTCCCGAGGCGTCGTTGACCTGCTCGATCATCGCGGACAAGGAATCGAGCATTCCGTTCATGTTATCGGCGAGGACGCCGAGTTCGTCTTCGGTTTTCACTTTAAGCCGCGGCCTCAGATCGCCTTGGGCGAGCTGCTTCACGATGCCCGTTATGTAAACGATCGGCTTCACGACGCTCTTCGCGAACAAGTAAGTCACGATAAGCGTAAGCAGCGTAACGATGACGGCGACTCCGATCGTCGTCCACATCATCTGCGTAATCGGCGCCATCAATTCCTTCTCCGGCACCGACAGCTGCACGACGTAGCCGGTTGCCATCGAGCTGGAATAGCCGATCTTCTTGATTCCGCTATATTCGTACGAGTAACTCGCGTTGACGCCCTTCCTGGAATTGTCGAACGCTTCCGTAACGGCGGGGAGATTCATGTCGTAGACCGTTTTCTTCATGACGAGCGCAGGGTCCGGATGGCTGGCCACGTTGCCCGACGTATCCAGCAGAATGGCGTATCCCGTATCCCCGATCTTCGCTTCGCCCGTAATTCGGGTCGCTTCCTCGATCGGGTATCCGCTCGCATAGAAGCCGAACGGCCGGCCATCCTTGATAAGCGGAACGGCGAGAACTACTGTGAGGCTCTTGGAATCGAGGGCGGAGACGACCGGATCGGAGATCGAGGGTTTCCCCTGCTCCACGATTTTCACGTAGGCCCGGCTGGACAGATCGACTTTGTCCCCCGTGTTCGTGATTCCGTTTTTCCCGCTGAAGTCGAACGAGAATACCAACCCTTGGAATTCGGGGTTCTCTTGCATAAACGCGGTCGTCAGTTCCATATGCCTGACCGGATCGGCATCGATATAGCTGCCGATGCCCGCAAGCGTCTCCAGCTTCGTCAGCTTGCCTTGAAGGTCGGCGTCCATGCGAAGAGCGATTTCTTGCGTCCTAAGCTCCAGCTCTTTGTCAATCTGCTTCTTGAACAGCGTGGAGTTCGGGATGAACAGGGCCAGGGACATCGCCGCGATAATGACCAAGGCGATTACCAGCGTCGACAGCGACAAGCGGGTGGACAGCTTTCGGATCTTCCATTTCTTGAACAGGTTCAGGTTTGTCGGCGTCGGCTTGGACATCTAGAGAGTCTCCTTCGATAGGGTTTGAGCCTCATTCTAGAGAATAATTATTAGCAGCCTTATTCAATAACCTTTAAGAACCCGTTAATTTCACTCACACTTCACTAATAATTTCAGAGCGCGAGCTTCATCGCCTTGTCCGCCATCATGCGGTGATGCACGGTGAATTGCTCCAGCACCATCGCCAGAAGCTCTCTCGTCGAGCTCGCTCTCGTCTTCTCCTGGATTTTGGCAATATGGTTTTTGACCGTTTTCTCCGTAATTCCCAACTCGTTGCCCAACCGCTTGTTGCTGTATCCATGCTTGGACAAGCAGTACACGATCTCCCGCTCCCGCTTGGTCAGACCGTGATGAAGGGCAAAGAACGATACGATTTCCGCCAAATGCGACGGTTCCTGCTTCATAATCATTGTCGGCACCTCGATTATTGTTGGATGTGCAGGGGATGAAAAAACGATGTCCTCTCCGGTAGGACGAGTTCGGCCAGATCGCGCATATCGATAATCAGCGCGACTTTTCCTCCAGCCAGCATCGTCGAGCCCGCGATTCCTTGCGCCCTTCCGATGCAGTCGCCCAGCGACTTCATCCGGACCTCCTGGCTCCAGTACATTTCGTCTACGGCCAGGGCAAATCTGCGTTCTCCGATTCCCGCGATGACCAGCGGAACCGACTCCTTCGCGCTGGCGACCCTCGGAATGCGCAGCAGCCGGTGCGGCCAGAAGACGGGAAGCGTACGATCTCCCCAGCGGAACGTCTGCCTTTCACCGGACGATCCGAGCTCTCCGTGCCGGACTTCGGCAACCCCCTCGATGCCGCTCATCGGGAGCATGAAGAGCTGGTCGTGCAGCTTCACCAACTGACCGAAGAACATCGCGTTCGTCAGCGGAAGCTGCAGCCGGACGGATTGCCGCTCACCGGCATGCGACTCGAAGCCGATAAGCCCGCCCAAGCGCTCGGCGACGGCTCTTAACGGTTCCGAGGCCTCGGCAGGCAGGCCGGTCCCGTCGGCGACCGCCCGAACGACGGCCAGATTGTCTTAGTTCGTTATCGACAGCTTCAGCTTCCTGGCCGCGGATCGCTTGCGAACCCACTCGGCCAGAGGAGCCTCCAGCTCCTTCAAAATATCCCCGTCGACTTCCGTATCCTCGCCTTCCAGCTCTACCTCGATTTCATCGCCGCACTTTCCCGCAACATCGGCCACGCGCCTCAGCAGGCCTCTGGCCGGCAGCATTTTCGCCTTCAGCACGCATTCCTGAAGATCGTTAACGACGCAGGACAGATGATCGGCGATCCGGTCGAGCTCCGCCGCCGTCTCTTCGGCGGTCATCCGCTTCTTCTGCTCGAGAATGACCCGATGGATGCGGGCATGTCCGACCATGAGCTCCCCAACCAGCTCCATCAGATCGTCCGGCGACAACGCCTCCGCCCGATCGATCCGAGCATCGTCGACAACGTCGGTTTTCCCTTTCTCCATGACGACTTCCTTCATCCGATCCGCTCCCGTTCCGGGATGAGCACTTCGTCCAGTTTCAGCAGACCGACCGCTTCCCCTGCCGCCACGACAAAGTCGATGAAGCTCTGGCGTTCCGCGGATTGCCCGATTGCTTGCATGCGCCTACCACCCCGGTTGCTTTGATTGTCCGTTATTTCACTACCCTCATCTTAATAGGGTCATTAGGACTAGCAACACGAAAATATGTGGCGGAACCCCGCAAATTTTTTTCGGAATCGTACCCAAGAACCAAGACCATACGACTAGTTCGCGAGCGAGCTACGGCAGCAAGTCGGCATCCGTCAGAAACCCCAGCTGCTTGGCCTTCATTGCCGCTTCGATTCTGGATTTAACCCCCAGCTTGTTGAAGAGGTTCGTCAGCACGTACTCCAGCGAGCGCTGGCTCATCAGCGACAGCTCCGCGATCTCCTTGTTGCTCTTGCCTCTGGCGATTTCTCTCAGAATCTCGTATTCCTTACTGCTGATCGCCAAATTCGCCGCATCTCTGCTCCCGGGCTCCACGGCTTGAAGAGACGTTCTTCGAAGCTGCCGGACGAGAGAGAGCGGCAGCACGACCTCTCCTCTCAGCGCGCAGCGAACCGCGGTCACCAGTTGTTCTCCGTTGGAAGTCTTCAGAATAAACCCGCTAATGCCCGATTCGATCATCAGATTGAAATGATTGTTGAATTCGAAGCCCGTATAGATCAGGATGACCGCATCCGGGCGAAGCTTGAGCACTTGCTTGGCAAGATCGATTCCGTTGCTGTCGGCCAGATGAAGATCGAACAGCATCACGTCGTACGCCGACTCCCCCGCCATCTCCAGCGCCCTGCCGGCCGAATCGACCAAGAACACCTTCATGTCGCCTTCCTGCTCCAGTATGCTTCTCGTTCCTTCCATTACCGCCGGATGATCGTCTACCAATAAGATCCGAATCATAGAGCCCGCTCCTCGTCGTGCGATTTAAGATAATGCCGTCGTCTGCAGAGCGGGAACGGAGATATAGATCGACAAGCCCCGATTGGGCGAAGAATGGAACTGAATCGTTCCGTTCATGCTCCGGACCCTCTCCTTCATGCCGTAGATTCCCATGCTTTTGAAAGAATCCCCCATCTCGCTCAAATCCATGCCGACCCCGTTATCCTCGTATTCCAGCTGTATCCGGCCCGGATAGCCGGAGAGCGAGATACGCACTTCCGATGCGCCGGAGTGCTTCGTCGCGTTGGCCAGCAGCTCCTGAACGATGCGGTACAGACTGATCAAGGAATCGTCGTCCAGCTCGTGAGAGTAACGGGCCGAATCGAACACGATCCGATAGTTGGTGCGCAGCTGCGTCGTATCGCACAGCGCCTCCAGCGAAGAGATCAGCCCTTCCTCCTTCAGCATCGGAGGCCTCAGCTCGTTGCAGGTAAGCCGGATCTGATAGATGACGTCCAGCAACCCTTGCGCGATCTGCTCCAGCTGGGCGCGCAGCTCGCCGGGCATGGCGTACTGGGACGCGAGCGCATCCACCTTGCGATACCAGATGATCTGTTCCTGGAGAGCGGCGTCGTGCAGGTCTTGGGACAACCGCTTGCGCTCGTTCTCGGACAAGTTGAACAGAAGGCGCAGCAGCCACGTGGGAGCGACTTGCTGCGCGGCCGTCTGCTCCAGCTCCTTGGTCAGATCCTCGATCAGCAGGAAATTGTCGAACAGCACGCTGACGTATCGGGCGATCGTCTCAAGCCATATCCGCTTGGCGGCGATGTTCAGCTTCGCGGGCTTCCCCGCGATACGGAGCACGTAGCTCTTTCTTCGGATCTCTCCGATTTTCAAAGAATAGCCGTACTCCGTCTCGATAATCTGGCACAGACCTCCCGAGGTAGGCTCCGTCTCGACCAGGCTGACGTCCTGCGCCTGAAGCACGTCGCGCACCTCCTTGATCAGCCTCCGCTCCATCTGGCTGATCTTCATCACGCCGAAGAGGTCGTGAGAGAAGCGGTCGAGGCTGGTCTGCAAGCGAATGTGACGCTCTTCGCTCTCCACGAGCGCCCGCTCCGTGCGCTTCCTGGCCGTAATGTCTTCGAACATCAGCTGGATCGTGGACGACTCCGGGTCGAAAATGGATACGACCGAGATGTCCAGCACGCATCCGTCCTTGCGGATAATGCGAAATTCGCCGGGAGGCGCGTATCCGTACCGTTCCGTATCCTCCATTCTTCGGAGCGCGGCTTCGCGCGAATCCGGATGTACCCAATCGAGCATCTCTTCCTTCTCCTCGGACTGGGCCATCTCCACGCCGAGCATGTCCGCCCCGGCCGGATTAATGTAGCTGATCTTGCCGTCCTTATAGACGGCAATGGCGACGGGCGACAGCTCGACGAGCCTGCGATACCTTTCCTCGCTCTCCCTCAGCGCGCGCTCCATCTGCTTGCGCCCGGTCATGTCGGTAAACAGGGTCAGCGTCGTCTTCGTGTAATCGTCGTAAATTTCGGTAGCCTCTACCTCGACGATCCCGCCGTCCACCCGCATAATCCGATATTGCATCACTCCCGCGAACTTCGAGCCGGCCGTTCGTCTCGCGCGTTCCAGCACCGCCTCCCGATCGTCCGGATGTACGATCGCATAGATCGAGTGGACCGCCTCCTCGCTTCCCGGACTCGCCCCGAGCAGCCGGAACCCGGCCGCGTTCATGTAGAGGTACGTTCCGTCCCGGTGGGCGATCATCGGCTGGGGGGACAGCTCGATCAAGCTTCTGTACTGCTCTTCCCGATCGGCCAGCTCCTTCTCGATCCGCTTCCTATCCGTCATGTTCCTGAGGACGACGAACGCCCCTTCGATCTTCCCGTTTAAGTAGATCGGGATGTATTTCACTTCCCAGCAAAACTCGCTTCCGTTCCGGTGGCGGGAAGTGATCTCGAACGGGATCGATTGTCCCTGCAGCGCCCTGTCGAAGTATTCCGTCAGAACGTGCAGGTTATCGCGGCCCAACACTTCCTCCATCGCAAACTGCGCAAGATCGCCGGTCACTCTCTCGCCGGTCGTCGCCTCGCTAGCCGGATTGATGGCGAGCACGTGGCCCGAGGCGTCCAATTCGCATATGATGTCAGCATTATTTTCGAACATGCACTTGTATTTCTGCTCGCTCCGATGACGTTCTTCCTCCGCGACCTTGCGCGCCGTCACGTCCATCGTCACCCCGTCGATCTGAACCGTATCGCCCTGCTCGTCCGTCTGCGGCATCACTCGCGTATGCACCCAGCGGATCTCTCCGCCGAAGTGCCGGATTCGGTATTCGCAGAAATCCGGTATGCCGAGCCTCGTGCTCTCCTTCAAGCGCTCGATGAGCGGCAAATCGTCTTCATGTACGATATCGAGCCAGGATGGCGCATTCGTGAACCGCGAGGCCGGATAGCCGCTGATCGACGTCATCGCTTGGGAGATAAACGTGAATTCCCCCGAAAGCTGATCCAATGACCATAAAGCCACGTCCACCGATCTCAGCAGCTTCTCCAGCATAGCCAGCCTGCTTTTTAACCGGTGATTGTTGGCCTTGCACTCCGTTATATCTTGAACGATTCCTTGAATGCGAGCCGGGCGGCCCTCCCCGTCGGATAATACGACTCCCGCCTGCTGCACCCATTTCACGTCGCCGTTGCCCAGCACGATCCGATACTCCATCGTACCGGAGACGCCCTGCTCCAAACGTCCCATCTGTTCGCGGAACAGCGGCAGATCCGTCGGATGCACCGCGGCCTCCAGCAGGCTTGGATCCCGCAGCTCGGCCTCGTCCGAATATCCAAGCAAGCTTCTGTATCCCGTGGATACGCGCAGCGCGTTCGTCTCTGCATCAATCGTCCAAACCGCCGAATCCAGACTGTCCAGTGAGCTCATCTGTGTCCATTCTCCTTCGTGTCCATGACCGGACTTCATTCCCGCGGCGTTACGCCCCCCCGCGGGCAGCCAACCCTCATTCTATCCGAAGAAGCCGAGCGTTCCAATCCCCTCCGGCCAGGTCGGGGCCGGTAAAAAAATGGAAGCGGAGCCGGCTTGCGCGCCGGACTCCGCTTCATTGCCTCTCTTATCGTTCAATCGGAATCATAATCGTGAATTCGGGATCGGGGTCGTGCGGATCCCGGCTCAGCGAGTAGATCTCGCAATGGGTCAATTCCCCCGGGGACACCGCAGAGTACCCTTGCCTTTCGATCCACTCGTAGACGTTGCGATAGGACCTGTCAACGCTCTGGCCTTTGGCGTGCCCGCACTTCGCATAGCTCAGAGTCGGCACCTCTACCGCTGTCATGCCCTCCGGAACGTATCCGGTATCGTCCGTCGTCTCGACGACCGCGTAATGAACGAAGCCGGCGTTGCCGGGGTAAGCCTGGTAGGAGAGTCCGTAAAAATGCGTCATCGACGCAGGCTGGGGAATTTCGCGCATACGCCCCCGGAGTTGCTCATGGATGCGTCTGATCCCGCCCGCCCCGGCTTCCGCGAACGTTCCTTCCCATTTTAATCCGATGGCCCGGTATGCCTCTTTGGTGACGACGATCGTATCGTTGATCTGTTCCAATTCGCTTTCCTCCTTGTCCGATATCGTGAGTTACGCTACTATCATAGTACATAACCATGACAGAAACTGTCAGATAATCGAGGGATCGCCATGACGAAAACGAAGCGTCTGATCGATCTGATGATGGTCGTATACGAAAAACGGAAATTTACGACGGAGGAGTTCGGAGTGTCCTACAGGACGATGCTTCGGTACCTGCAGGAATTAAGCGGGCTGGGCGTGCCCCTGTACTCCGAGCCGGGCAGGCACGGCGGCTACTCTCTTCTCAACCGCAGCAAAGCCCCCGCCATCGGGGCCGACCGACCGCTTCCTCCGACAAGAACGCTGTTCAAGCCCGCTGTTCGGCTGATTGGAGTCGAGTTCAAGGCTCCTTTCACCGCC
The DNA here is from genome assembly GCF_041641335.1 of Cohnella sp. Taxonomy (NCBI): domain Bacteria; kingdom Bacillati; phylum Bacillota; class Bacilli; order Caryophanales; family Paenibacillaceae; genus Cohnella; species Cohnella sp. The sequence goes on from NZ_JBEPYQ010000017.1 coordinate 23,871, forward strand.
ATCTATATGGCCAATACGGTCATTCCGGGTTTATGGGCCGAGCTGCGATCTCGTCTAGGGGAGATTGAAGGCGCGGTCGGGCCAGAGAGGCTGATCGGAGCCGTGCGCAGCCGTTCGGTTGCCTATCATTACGTGGCCGGAGCCGAAGTCGTCTCGTTCGGACGGATTCCCGATGGCATGATCGGCATGACGATTCCGGCCAGAGCCTATGCGGTCTACGCGCATCAAGGCCTCTATCGGCGCGAAGAACGGGACCAAACTTACTTCCGCGCGCTGGAACGTCTTCGAAGACAGGGGCTCGATCACGAGCCCGAAGCCTACGGATTGGAGATGCTCGCGCCGCAAGCGCAGAATACAGACAATCAGGAGTGCGAAATCTATATTCCGCTTAAATGACGCGCGGCCCCGAACGGCAGGATGTCTAATCCGCGTTCTTGACGGCCTTCTTCATGCTTTCATAGCTGAACGCTCCCAGATAGCGGCTCTTCACGCTGCTCGAAGGATCGATCACGTAGGTGGTCGGGTACGCCGTCACTCCGTAATTTCCGAGGACGTCTCCCCTGTCGTCCAGAACGATCGGGAAGCTCAGTTCCCGCTTGTCCGCATACTCCCGGACGAGTCCGGGATTTCTCTCCTGCGTCGTCGCGTTGACGGACAGCACGACGACGTTCCGATCCTTATGCTCTCGATAGAACTTCTCCACGTGCGGCATCTCCGCCTGGCACACCCGGCACCAGGTCGCCCAGAAGTTCAGCACGACGGTCTGGCCGCGGTAATCCGACAGCCGGACGGCATTGCCGCTTAGATCCGTCAGCTCGAAGTCCGGAGCGGCTTGGTCAACGCGAACGCCGCCCTTGCTCTCGATCGGACTAAGCGCCGTATAGCCGATCATCGTCGCCACCAGCATGGCGGCTCCCCAGCCTGCTGCGATCTTGGCTGCTTCCCGGCTCCCAGAACGGCGATAATTCCGCAGGAAGAGATAGACCAAGGCGATCAGCGAAGCCAGCCAAATCCCTCTCGTCCCTCCGCTGAAGAATAGAAGCGAGAGCGGCTGCGAGATGACGCCCGCGGGATCGAACAGGAACATGCTGCCCTTCCATACGAGCAGCCACAGGAAAACGGCGTTCCACGCATCGCCCGTCTGACGCTCGCGGTCGGGATGCTTTCTCTGCCGATAACGAACGGCATATGCGCCTATTATTCCCGCAACGAGATAGACGAGCAGCTCGATATTCAATACGGTCGTGCCCAATTGCAAATTCGGCAAAGTCATCGTCCGTCCCCCGTTCTCCTTCGGATTCGATCCTGTCCTGGAATAGGTTCGTCTCGGACGTTCCCTACTCGGGGCCGCTGATCATGCTGACCTACTACTCGGCGCAGTTTCTGATCGCAACCAGCCTGCGGGAAAAGCCCGCGGCGATCGCCGGGGCTTCCATTTCTTCATCGGCGCGCGTCTAAGGCAGCCGATAGAGCGCGAACGGCTCACCGTGTCGGAACGGGGAGCTGATCTCGTTCAGCTTCGCGGCCGTCTCGGCGTCCAGCTTCAGCTCTACGCTGCGCAGGTTGTCTTCCAGCTGCTCCGCTTGAGTGGCGCCGACGATAACGGTCGCGACCGCGGGCTGAGCCATCAGCCAAGCCAGCGACAGCGCGCTCGGCGTACACCCCTGCTCCGCCGCCAAGCGGCCGACCCGATCGGCCAGCTCCAGGTTGCGGTCGGCCATGAAGCGCGTGAAGCTCGGATCGGTCTGGGCACGCGAGCCTGCAGGCGCTCTGTCGGCTAAGCTGTACTTGCCGCTCAGAATTCCTCCCGCGAGAGGGAAATATGGAATAATCCCGATGCCCTGGTCCAGGCATAACGGAATAAGCTCGTTCTCCGGCGTCCGGTCGGCCAGCGAGTAGCAGTGCTGCGTCGAGACGAAGCGCTCGTAGCCTCTCTGCCCGCTGATCCCGAGCGCCTTCATCAGCTCCCACGCCGCATAGTTGGAAGCCCCGATATACCGCACCTTGCCGGAGCCGACGAAGTCGTCCAGCGTGCGAAGCGTCTCCTCGAGCGGCGTGTTCGGGTCGAACGTATGGATCTGGTACAGATCCACGTAATCCGTGTTCAGCCGCTTCAGGCTGGCTTCCAGCTCCCGCTGCAGATGAAAGCGCGAGGAGCCGCGCCCGTTCGGCCCTTGATCCTTGACCAGGCCGGCTTTCGTCGCCAGCACGGCCTCCTGCCTTCTTCCCGTCAGCGCCAGTCCGATGATGCGCTCGGACTCCGTGCCGGCGTAGATGTTAGCCGTGTCGATGAAGTTGATTCCCCGGTCCATCGCCTCGTGTACAATCCTCACGGACGTATCGCGGTCGGCCCGCTTGCCGAACGAATTCGTGCCGAGCCCGAGCGCCGACACCTCCAGACCGCTGCTTCCCAATCGCCGATACTGCATGCGCGACGCCTCCCTTTTTTACGCCGTCCCGTTAATTCGCGACCGCTTCCTTCTTGATCTGCTTGCTCCGCAGCTGTCCGCACGCGGCGTCGATGTCCGTTCCGTGCTCCAGACGCACGCTGCAGCTGACTCCCTGCTTCTTCAGCGTGTCGAAAAACTCGCTCACAACGTGCTGCTCCGTCCGCTGGTACTGGCTGTGCTCGTCGACCGGGTTGTAAGGAATCAGGTTGACGTTCACGAGCGGCCTGCGGTCCCCGATCAGCTCCGCCAGCTCCAGCGCGTGCTCCCGCTGATCGTTCACGTCCTTCAGCAGAATATATTCGAGCGTCACTCTCCGCTTTGATTTCTCCAGATAGTAGTCGAGCGCCTTAAGCAGCTTCTCGATCGGAATCCCCTTGTTGATCTTCATGATTCTCGTCCGGAGCTCATCGTTCGGAGCGTGCAGAGAAATCGCCAGATTCACCTTCAGATCGTCGTCCGTGAACTTGTAGATCTTGTCGGCCAGACCGCTCGTCGAGACGGTGATATGGCGACCGGCGATGGCCAGCCCTTTCTGATGCTTGATGACGTCGAGGAACTTGACCAGGTTGTCGTAGTTGTCGAACGGCTCGCCGATGCCCATCACGACAAGATGGCTGACCGCTTCCCCCTGCCCTCTGCCGTCCAGAAAACGCTGCGCCTTCATCACCTGCTCGACGATCTCCCCGCTGGACAGATCCCGGCTCTTGCGGAGCAGACCGCTCGCGCAGAAGCTGCAGCCGATGTTGCAGCCGACCTGCGTCGTCACGCAGACGGACAAGCCGAACTTGTGGCGCATGAGCACCGTCTCGATCAGGTTGCCGTCCTTCAACCGGAACAGGAACTTGACCGTCCCGTCCTTCGACTCCTGCCGGGAATGCTCGCTTAACGATTCAATGTAGAAATGCTCCTCCAGCGTCTTCAAGCATTCCTGATGCACGCCGTTCATCGCGGCGAAATCGGTCGTCCGCTCGCGGTACAGCCACTCCCATACGAGCGTCGCCCGCGACTTCTTGTGCCCGCGCTCCCCGAGCCATTCGGTCAGCCCTTCGAACGTCATATCGTAAACGGATGTTTTCGTCATTTCGTAACCCTCTTTTCGCATAAATAGCCGGACCTTGCGACTTCCTCCTATTTTCCCAGAAAAGGAGTGGTTTCACAAGCCGGACTCCCCCAATTTCCATCCCTCCCCTATTGACACCGCCCCTCCCTCGCCTTACAATACCATATGTGATCATGAGAATCATTCTCAATTATGTGGCGCCGAGTCGCAATAGCTGAAACCCAGATTCGATCATTTGTTTGTACATTAAGCATAAAAAAAAGGGAGAGAGTCATTACGTGAAAAAAACATTCGTTCCATTCGCCTTGGCCTTGCTGTTAATCCTTGCCGCATGCGGCGGCAAAGCCGACAACTCGGGCAATTCCGCCAGTCCTTCCGCGCAGCCTTCGTCTGCTGCCCCTTCGGAATCCGCATCGCCGTCCGAATCTGCATCCGCTTCGGCTCCCGCCGAATCCGGCAAGATCACGTACGAATCCGAGAACGGTCCGGTCGAAGTTCCGGCCAATCCGCAGCGCGTCATTGTGCTGTCCTCGTTCGCGGGCAACGTCATGGCGCTCGGCGTACCGCTCGTCGGCGTGGACGAATGGTCCAAGATGAACCCTCGTTTCGACGCGACGCTCAAGGACGTCGCCGCGGTAACCGACGAGGATCTGGAGAAGATCATCGAGCTGGAGCCCGATCTGATCGTCGGCCTCTCGAACATCAAGAACGTCGACAAGCTGAAGGAGATCGCCCCGACCGTCACATACACGTACGGCAAAGTCGACTACTTGACGCAGCATCTGGAAATCGGCAAACTGTTGAACAAAGAGACTGAAGCGAAGGCATGGATAGACGACTTCAAAGCCCGCGCGGCCAAAGCCGGCGAAGACATCAAAGCGAAGATCGGCGCGGAGTCGACGGTATCGGTCATCGAAGCTTACGACAAACAGATCTACGTATACGGCGACAACTGGGGACGCGGCACCGAGATTCTCTACCAGGAGATGAAGCTCGCCATGCCGGAGAAGGTCAAGGAAACGGCGCTTAAGGACGGCTACTACGCGCTTTCGTCCGAAGTGGTGCCGGAATTCGCCGGAGACTATGTCATCTTCAGCAAGTTCCCGGGTTCGGACCTGTCGTTCACCGAAACGGAGACGTACAAGAACATTCCGGCGGTTACGAACAACCGGGTATTCGAAGTCAACGCGCAGGAGTTTTATTTCAACGATCCCCTGACTCTGGATTTCCAGCTCGAATTTTTCATTAAAAACTTCCTCGGTTAAGAGGCCCATGATGACCAGATCTCGTTCCTCAAATTTCGCTTACAAGCTTGCAGGCAGCATCGTCGTTTTCGTCCTCTGCTTCGCGATATCCTTGATTCTCGGAGCGGCGGATACTACATATCAGGATTTGTGGCACGCGATCACGGGCAGCGGCATGGGAGACAAGGCGCTCATGCTGCGCGAAATCCGCATTCCCCGCGAAGTCGGAGCAATCCTCGTCGGAGCCGCATTCGCCGTATCCGGGGCGGTCATGCAGGGAGTCACGCGCAACCCTCTGGCAGATCCGGGACTGCTCGGCCTGACTTCCGGAGCCAACCTCGCGCTGGCGATCGGCATCGTGTTCATCCCCGGCTTGAACTACTTCGGGATTATGATCGCCTGCTTTATCGGCGCTGCCGTCGGGTCTGCGCTTGTGATTGCGCTCGGATCGATGCGCCAAGGCAGCCTGTCACCGATCCGCATCGTGCTGGCCGGCGCGGCGGTATCGGCCTTTCTGTATGCCATAGCCGACGGGCTCGGCCTGATCTTCAAAGTCTCCAAGGACGTGTCCATGTGGACGGCGGGAGGCTTGATCGGCACGACATGGGGGCAGCTTCAGACGATCGCCCCGGTCATTCTCTTCGGGCTCGTCGCCACTCTGTTCATGTCCAACCAAGTCACTCTGCTCAGCCTTAGCGACGAAGTGGCTACCGGCCTCGGGCAGAAGCTCGCGCAGATCAAAGCGGTCATGTTCGTCCTGATCGTCCTGCTCACGGGCGCCTCGGTCGCGCTCGTCGGGAACATGGCCTTTGTCGGGCTGATGATTCCGCACATCGTCCGCAGATTCGTAGGCACCGATTACCGCTATATCCTTCCTTTCTCGGTATTCGCGGGGGCCTCGTTCATGCTGATTGCCGATACGATCGGCCGCACGCTCCATTCGCCGTACGAGACGCCGGTGGCCGCCGTCGTCGCGATGCTGGGCTTGCCCTTCTTCCTGTTCGTCGTACGCAAAGGAGGCAAAGCTCTCTCATGAACGCCGCAACTCATCCCGTTCGCAACCTGATTCGCATTCTGATGATCAGCATCGTGCTTATCGCCGTTACGGCGGCTGTCGGCATGGGCATCGGACGTTCTTCCGTGTCCTTCGACCGACTGCTTCCTACTCTCTTCGGATATGGAACGTTTAAGGAACATTTCGTCGTATTCTCCCTGCGGATGCCGCGCATCGCGATTACGCTGCTGGCCGGAATGGCGCTGGCGCTGTCCGGTTCGATTCTGCAGAGCGTCACCCGCAACGACTTGGCCGATCCGGGCATCATCGGCATCAATTCCGGCGCCGGCGTCGGCGTCGCGATCTTCTTCCTGTACTTCCCGATCGAAGCCGGATCGTTCGTCTACATGCTTCCGCTGGTCGCCTTCGCGTCGGCGGTCGTTACGGCCATCCTGATTTACGCTTTCTCCTATAGCCGTTCGCGCGGCCTCGATCCGATCCGGCTCGTGCTTGTCGGCGTCGGCTTCTCCTTGGCGCTGTCCGGGATCATGATCGTGTTGATCTCCTCCTCGGACCGCCAGAAGGTCGACTTCATCGCCAAGTGGATCGCCGGCAACATCTGGGGGACGGATTGGCCGTTCGTATGGGCGCTGCTTCCGTGGCTCGCACTGCTCATCCCTTTCGCTCTGTTCAAATCGATCCGGCTGAACCTGCTCGGTCTGAGCGATTCGTCCGCGATCGGCGTCGGACTGCGGCTCGAGCGAGAGCGCATCGTGCTGCTGCTGGCAGCCGTCGCTTCCGCCGCTGCGGCCGTATCCGTAACCGGTGGCATCGCGTTCATCGGCCTGATGGCCCCGCATATCGCCAAGGCGCTGGTCGGCCCGCGCAACCAGTTCTTCATCCCCGTCGCCGTTCTGCTGGGCGGGTGGCTGCTGCTGCTGGCCGATACGGTCGGACGCAATCTGATCGAACCGGCCGGACTGCCCGCGGGCATTATCGTGTCGCTGATCGGCGTTCCTTACTTCGCTTACTTGCTGCTCAAGAAGTAACGGAGGACGTGAATTCGAGCAGCAATTTACGCAGGCCTGCCGGATCGCCAAGCATAGGCAAGTGTCCGGTTTCTAGCGTCCGGACCCGCTGCGGAGCGAAATTCCGAATCATTCGGGCTTGAAGAGACGAGCCGAGCTCCTTGTCCTTCTCCAGCCGGATATATAACCGGGGAACGTCCGGTAAGGACCCGTCGAACCGATCCGCGTAGACCTGAATTGATTCGGGTACAAACCCCTTTACGACAAGATCCGCATCTTCGGGAGCGAGATCGTTGCACAAGCCCGCCCGGATGACCGATTCGGGCGGTTTCGTGCCCATCTTCCTCATCATAAGAGATAGAATCGCCCTTTTGGGCCAAGGCAACACGGACAGGAACGAGCCTCCCGGCTTCGGGATAGCCGCCCCCACCGCAACGAATCCTGCCAGACGATCCCGAAGCTCTTCCGCTGCCTGAAGGGCTACCTGTCCCCCCAGCGAATGCGCCACGAGCACGATCCGCCCGACTCCCCATTCCTTCACCTGCCGCACAACCGCATCCGCGTATTGTTTTAACGTCAGTTCCAGCCGCATCTCCTTCTCGCCGTCTCTCCCCGGAAACTCCGCGAACAAGCACGGATAATCCAACCCGTCGGCCACTCTCTCCCATATGCGTCCATTCAGCCCCGCTCCGTGTACGAACACAAATCCGATATCCCTCTGCGTACGATTTGTTAATGCCATGCCGACCAACTCCCATTCATTCGTTATCTTTCATGTGAACAATGTATCACTGAAATAGGACATATTTTGTCTTATTTAAATGTTAAAATGAAATAAAACAGCAACCGTAACCCGCCCCGGTCGGCCTGCTGTCCCAAAAAGGAGCAGATCCACTTATGCCCAAGTCTCAGCGTCTCATTCAAATGATGATGTTCATCAACGCCAAAAAAACGTTCACCGTACAGGAGCTCGCCGATGAATTCGGTCTGTCCACCCGCACGGTCACGCGCGATTTGCAAGAGTTGAGCGAACTTGGAGTTCCCGTCTACTCCGTTCAAGGACGCGGGGGCGGATACCGGCTGCTGCAGGAGCGGCTGCTTCCTCCGATCGCCTTCACGGAGAGCGAGGCCGTCTCCCTGTTCATCGCCGGACAATCGCTGAAGCCCCTCGGCGCTCTTCCTTTCGAAGAGGGAACCGACGCCGCTCTTCGCAAGTTCTATCATTATCTGCCTCAGGATATTCGGGAACGCATTGATCGCCTGAAAGACAGAGTCGCTATCTGGAGCCCTCGCCGCGATATGTCTGCGGAAGTTTTGAAGATTCTCTTGCAGGCGATTATGGCGAGCAGCGCCGTCACGATCCAATACGCATCCGCACGCGCCGCGCGCCCCCGGGACATTCAGCCGATCGGGCTTTACGAGAGTGACGGCTACTGGTACTGCCCGGCCTACTGCTTCCGCGAGGAGGACTACCGCCTGTTCCGCGCCGACAGAATCCGATCCGCCGTCTTGAATCCTTCGCTTGCGATCAGAGACGATGTCGCTCTTCGCACCTTGCAGGATCCTCCCGACGGAGGAGGGTCCGAGCCGATCTTCTTCACGCTCGAACTGACGCGACAGGGCGTGCATGAACTCCGCTCCGACCGCTGGTTCGGATCGGCCATCGTACCTAAGACGGACGGGAGTGACGGCGGATTCGCGACCATTCCGATCTCTCCGAACCATATTGGCTTCTACGTCGATCTGGCCTGGAGGCTGGGAGCACATGCAACCATCGTCGAACCGGAGGAAGCGATCGAGTTGTTCCGCGCTAAACTGAAATCGGTACAATCGCTTTACACGTGAATGCGCGCTCCGTACGAGAATAGCAAGGAAACGAGGCGTAATCCAACAGAAAATCAGCCCATCCAAAGCGATATTTCCGTCAGGCCGACTGTCATGAGGGCTCGCAAGCACTTCGCGTTTAGCGCTCCAATTTTTACGGGATTTATCGACAAAATGATCAGGGAATTCCCTGATACTCGAAATCCCTATTCCATGATACGATGTTTGCACAGAAAGTGAAAACATTCACAACTTACAAGTGAAAGTTTTCACAACAGGAGGAGCGCTATGACTAAAGAGAAACTGCTGCTGATCGGCAACGGCATGGCCGGCGTGAGAACCATCGAAGAAATGATGGAGCGGTCCCCCCGTCAATACGAGATTACGATTATCGGCGAAGAGCCCTATACGAATTACAATCGCATCATGCTCTCGAATGTCTTGCAAAAGAAGATGACGGTGGATGAGATCATTACGAATCCCCTGCAATGGTACGAGGATAACGGCATTACGCTCATTCATCACGATCCGGCGGTCCAATTGGACCCGCAAGCCAAGCAAGTCTTGACGGCCGGCGGTCAATGCATCCGTTATGACAAATGCATCATAGCGACAGGGTCAAGATCCTTTATCCTGCCCGTAGAGGGCGCGGAGCTGGCAGGCGTGCTGGGCTTCCGCACCATCGACGACACGCTGCAAATGATCGAGCAGGCCAAGCGGTATAAGCGGGCGGCGGTCATCGGCGGCGGCCTGCTGGGACTTGAAGCTGCCAAAGGCTTGGTCGATCAGGGCATGGACGTCACGGTCGTCCATCTGGAGAAATGGCTGATGGAGACGCAGTTGAACGAGCCTGCCGGAAATTTGCTCAAGAAGGATTTGGAAAAGCAAGGCATTCGATTTCTAATGGAGAAAAAAACGACGCGGATTCTTGGGACGGACAGAGCGGAAGGCCTCGAATTCAGCGACGGCAGCACTTTGGAGGCGGATCTGGTCATTATGGCCGTCGGCATCCGGCCGGTAACCGGGCTGGCCAAGGACGCGGGGCTGTGTGTCGAGCGGGGAATCGTCGTTGACGATTTCATGGCGACAAGCGCGGCGGACGTGTATGCAGTAGGGGAATGCGCCCAGCATAACAAGATGGTTTACGGTCTGGTTGCCCCGCTGTACGAACAAGGGAAAGCGCTGGCCGATCGGCTGACCGGTCGCCCGACAGACGGCTATAAAGGCAGCACGGTGTCCACCTCGCTGAAAGTGTCCGGCTGCGACCTGTTCTCGGCGGGCATCATCCGCGAGAGCGACGACGTGAAAGGCATTGAAGCATATAACGGCTTGAACAACAGCTACAAGAAGCTGTTTATCCGAGATCGTCATATTGTCGGCATCGTGCTATACGGCGATACGTCCGAAGAAAACCGCTATTACAAAATGCTGCGAAACGAGACCGATATTAGCGCTTTGAATCCGGTCACGCTGCTGGCGTCCGCCGACGATGAGGCAAGCGAAAGCGTAGCACAGTGGGACGATGCCGATACGGTATGCGGCTGCAACGGCGTCACGAAGGGGACGATCGTTAATGCGATCCATACGCAGCAATTGACCTCCGTCGCCGATGTTGTCCGCTGCACCAAAGCCGGCAACTCCTGCGGCAAATGCAAGCCAATGATCGGCGAGCTGCTCACGCACGTCTTGGGCGACAAAGTTACGCTTGCGCCGACGGGCATCTGCGGCTGTACCGATCTGACCCGGGACGACATCGTGCTGCAAATTCACGAGAAGGGTCTGACCACATCGAAGGACGTATTCCGCGAACTTGGCTTCCGCAATGCCGAGGGCTGTTCGAAATGCCGCCCTGCGATCAATTTCTACCTGAATGTGACCTTCCCGAACGAGCATCAGGATGAGAAAGAGTCGCGCTTCGTCAACGAACGCATGCACGGCAACATTCAGAAGAACGGCAGCTTCTCGGTCATTCCTCGCATGAGGGGAGGCCAAACGACGCCGCAGCAGCTGCTGAAAATCGCCCAAGTCGCGGAAAAGTACAAGGTGCCGCTTGTCAAAGTCACGGGAAGTCAGCGCATCGGCTTGTACGGCGTGAACAAAGAGGATCTTCCGCACATTTGGGAAGAGCTGGATATGACTTCCGCTTCGGCCTATGCCAAAGCCGTTCGCTCCGTTAAAACCTGCGTGGGCGCCAACTTCTGCCGCTTCGGCACGCAGGATTCGATGGGGCTCGGCATTAAGCTGGAGGAGCGCTACGAATATATCGATACCCCGCACAAATTCAAAATGGGCGTATCGGCTTGTCCCCGCAGCTGCGTGGAAAGCGGCGTGAAAGACTTCGGAGTCATCGGCGTGGAAAACGGCTTCCAGATTTACATCGGCGGCAACGGCGGAACGGAAGTGAAGGAATCGCAATTGCTGACGACGGTCGAAACGGAGCAGGAGGTCATCGACCTGTGCGGCGCCATGCTGCAATACTACCGCAAGACAGGCAACTATGCCGAACGCACGGCCCCTTGGCTTGAGCGCCTTGGCTTCGAGCATGTCAAATCGGTGCTGCTCGATCCGGAGCAGAGCAGAGCTTTGCTGGCGGAGCTCGATGCAGCGGTAGCCGGCAAACGCAAAGACCCGTGGACCGAGGTTCGCAACAATGAGCATAAAGAAAAAGAGCTTTATACCGTAGGGAGAGGATAAGGATGGGAACGACTCAAATCAAACAAAAGGTATTTGTCGCTAACTTCGACCAGTTGCCTCCTCGCATCGGACGCGAGGTGGTCGTCGAAGGCCGTAAAATCGCCGTGTTCCGCTTATCTGACGATCGAGTTAAAGCAATCGGCGGAGTTTGCCCGCACAAGCAAGGGCCGCTTGCCGAAGGAATCGTAGCCGGCGAATACGTCTTCTGCCCGCTGCACGAGTACAAAGTGTCTTTGATCGACGGCAAGGTTCAAGAACCGGACGATGGCTGCGTGCCCACGTACGACACCCTTGTTGAAGAAAACAAAGTTTACGTGCTGGTATAAGCCAAAATAAGAGATGCGTCTTCCCTTGGGAGGGAGATAGAGATGTTTAAGCAAAATGTGGAAGCGATTGTGGAAGCCGGCGTCGCCAAAGCGAATTATATGAAGCGAGAGAAGCTCGGCTATTTCATTGCGACGATGCTGGCAGGGGCTTACGTCGGCTTCGGTATTATTCTCATCTTTACGTTAGGAGCCCCCCTCGCCCAATCCGGCTCGCCCTTTCAGCCGTTAGTCATGGGGGCAAGCTTCGGCATTGCCTTGACCTTGGTCATCATTGCCGGAGCGGAATTGTTTACGGGCAACAACATGGTTTTCACAATCAGTACGCTGGCTGGCAGAACCTCTGTCCGTGATACGCTGAACAACTGGCTGATCGTATTTATCGGAAACCTGGCGGGGGCTGTTCTATTCGCTTTGCTGGTGAAAGGCTCGGGCCTATTCAATGCCGTGCCGGCGGAGCATTTGGTGTTTACGGCCGCAGCGAAAAAGATGACCGCGCCGTTTATGGAATTGTTTTATCGCGGCATTCTTTGTAACTGGCTCGTCTGTCTCGCCGTCTGGATGAGCATCAAGCTGAAAAGCGAAGGAGCTAAAATGTTCGCCATCTGGTGGTGCCTATTCGCCTTTATTGCCAGCGGCTACGAGCACAGCATAGCGAATATGACCCTTCTTAGCGTAGCGCTGATCTTGCCGCAGCATCCCGAAGCGGTTACTGCGGTTGGCTGGCTGCATAACATGGTCCCCGTAACGCTGGGCAATATGGTCGGCGGTATTCTATTCGTAGGATTGGCGTATTGGAGAATATCTCCCGTGCGGAAAAGCGAGGCAGTTGAGTATACTCCGAGTCAACCGAAGAAAGCTGCGAACCTGTGAGCGATCTCGCTCTCGATGAACCGGGGCTGTCTCATAGCTAAAAAAGAGTCGTACCGAACGATTATCGATGAATGGGTGTCAGGTGCATCTATCTCCTTCCGATGCTATACGATCCTGAAATTTTGAATGGATAGACCCGCAACAGGGTCATTCAGGACCGTATGAGGCAGTCTCCAGGAGATAGATGCCCTTCTTTTTTCATCGATAATCTTGTACGACCCCTACTTATGAGACAGTCCCACTAAGCGTCAGCGCGCCGGACAGATCAGCCGTGCTTCTTCCTCCGGGTCTCCTTAACCGTGCTGCTCTTGGCCGTAATGACATGGGCCGTACCGCTTTTCTCCTCATGGATCAACCGGCGATTCCGATTGAACAGACAGCGTAAAAAATGAACGGCAACCGCCATGTCGAACACGAACAGTACGAACGCGAACAGCAGCATGACCATCGGAGAAATCGAATGCAAGCCCGCCCGAACGAACGCGACGTTAGCCCCGCCTGCCAATAAATAGAGAAGACCGTATCTGGCGGTCAGTTCGCCCAGGGTAATCCGCTCCCCCCGGCCCTTCAAACGAATCCTCACCAGCCATTTGCCCGGCGTTAATCCGTTGGTCAAGTACGGAAGCACGATGAAGTAAGCGACGACAATCAGAACGTAGGAATACGGCACCCGCGCGACGGACAGCAAGACGAATGGCGGAAGCAGAATCGCCCAATCGAACAGGAAGGCGATGGCTCTTTGCGTATAGGCGACTCGTCTCCGGGACAGGTCCGTGCGTTCGTCCAGCTTGTCGATGCGGGGCAGCCACCTGCCGAGCCAGTCGGCAAACAGGAAGCCGATCATCCCGCCCGCCGTATTCATCATCAGATCGTCCACGTCGAACAATCTGTACGGGTAATCGAAAATTCCAAAAATAGCAGTCACTTGCGTAATCTCGAAAAACAGCGACAGCCCCAGCGTGCATAGCAGGCATGCCGGCCATCTGGTGCGAAGATAATGCCTCATGAACATGCCGAACGGGACGGTCAGCAGCACGTTAAACACGACCTGCAGGAAAGCCCTCTCCGTCAGAAGGCGAACGTAGGTCGCCGGACTGTCCAGTCTCGCACCGGTTTCCTTGACGATATCGGAAATAAAATGGAACGGAATCCACTGCGCGTACGACTCCGCCTTCGGCGGCGAGTTATGAACCGAATCCGGAAACGGAAGAATAATCAGGTAGAAGGCGTTCATCAGGTACAGCAAAAACAAATACAAGATCAAGGCCCTGTACTTATGAATGTAGCCATGGCGACGGTACTGCACGACCAGAAACGGCAGCGTGAAAATCGCCGCCGCGATCGGAAACGTGTAGAAAGCATAGGAAATCGGAAACAAATAAAAGTCCAGCATGTCAAGTCTCCCAATTCGTAATCGGCTTTGTCTATTAATCTACCTTACCAAATTATGCGCATGCTATGCGGTTATTGCAATCTTTTCAACAGCCATCCAAGCGGATAAAAAAATAACCATCGGCGACTTGGACAGTCGGCAATGGTTGTCGGGTTGTTGCGGTTAAGAGGGCCGAATCCCTGAAATCTCGTAAAATACGACGCCTTGGGGAGCCAGAGCCTGCGTCAGAACCAACTTGTTGTCCTTAATCTCCGCCGTTGTCTCCGTTGGCTCCAGCTTGGCCAGCTTGCGATATTCATTCACATTGTCGTACCACAGTTTTCGAATCCTCTCATTGGCGACGCTTCCGATCGTCCAGGAATGGTTGGACCAGCTGCCGAAATCGCCTTCAGAAATTCCATGTTCTTCCAAATGAATCCGCCACGTCGGCCAATAGTTGGCATGCCCGTCATCGATCATCCACTGTTTGATCGTCACGGCGTTTCCTTGCACCGCTTCGACGCGATCGAACGTCACGGTGACGGGCTCGCCGATTCCGGCTTCCGGATCTTCATTGAAATTGTACAACAGAAGCTGTGCGGTGCCGGAATTGTCATGATAGGCGCCGATACCGTCCACCTCGTTGGATGCGAGCGACACAGGTGCCGAAGCGTGAACCTTTGCTCTGCGTCCTCCCTCCATTCGATAGGCCAGATTAGCCAGATGGGTGCCGACCGGATCTACGCCCGTAATGCCTTCCCATAGGCGTTCCGTGTTTAAGTACCAGTTGGCGAAATAATCGAGATCGATATCGTGCATTTGCTTGAACAGCTTCGCGTCGTAAGCGGATTGGTAGCTTGAAGCGACAGAACGCGGGAACAGCTCTTTGTTATCGGGACCGGACGCGATCCGCCCTTCATCCACGCCGTATTCCAGATCGGTCAAACCGTTCTTGAGCGCCCGCTCGCGCAGCAAATTCAGATTGGATTCCAGCGTGAACGGCGACGGAGAGCGGAGACCCGGCTTCATATCGTAATATGAATACGTCAGGAAATCGAGCTGCGTGCCCGTCTGACCGGTATAATAGTTCGTTCCGAAGGCAATGTGATCGATAAAATCCCGTTCGTCCCAATAGCCTTCCGCGTTCGTCATGCTATGCGCGCCGATATAGAGATGCTCCGCTCCGATCACTTCCTCCAAAGCGGCCACCGTATAATCGTACAACTTGAAGTACGCTTCCTTCGTCGACTCCGGATCTCCGGCGTTGAACCAATCGACGTTCTCGTATTCGACCAGCGCCCGCCAGGTCCAGCTTCGGACCTCGTCCAAGCCGAATCGATCAGCCAAATACTGCGCAAGCGCTTTAATATAGTCGTAATAAACCTCGTAATCGTCGGGCGGTCGAACGTTGACTCCGAACCCGCCAATGTGCGGATCCGAGCTGTATTTCAGCGGGACGTTGCCCGTCACGATGGACGGCTTCAACCCTTGCCGCAAAATGTGCTTGACTGCAGTACCCAGGCGGGAAAAGTTATAGTCGGTTAATTGCTCGCGGTCAAGCGGACTGAGGAACAGATCGCGCACTTCCGAGCCGCCTGTCGCGCTCATGAGCTGCACCCTTTTGACAAAGGGATACTTTGTCCGCATATAGTCCTCGGACTGCGCGAAAGCGCTGGATAACCAGTCCATGCCGAGCTCCCATTGGCTCAGGTCCGAAAATTTATTTTCGATCGTCTGATCCAACTCGGCTAAATTCACCTGTACGGATACCGAGTTCTCCGGTGCTTGACTTCGCGTTTCCGTCGACGTGGCGCTTGACGTTTCCGTTGACGTTTCTCTTAACGTTTTCATAGGTCGCTTGTCTTCTCCGTTCCACAGGATTCCTGCAAGCGCAGCCGCTATGATGAGCAATGCTGCCACGCCTCCCAGTACGATCCGTCGTTTGTGCCGCATAGGTCAGCTCCTTCGTATGATGATGACCCTCTCTGTTGGGCAGATCCGGTCGTTAAGCCCGTTCCTCGTGAAGCATCGCCACCGACAGGCTGGCGTAATCGCCGACTCGCTCGCCTAGAGCGGCGGGGACGATCTGGCATACGGAACGCGACAACGGAAGCGCCTCCCGCTCGATCCTTTCCCATACGTCGGATTCCATCAGTTCTCGCTGCCTGGCGAAGATGCTCCCGATCACAATTTTTTCCGGATTCAGAATGTCGATCAGCATCGCCAGCGCCATGCCCAGCTTCTGGGCGGAGTGCCGATAGATTCGGAGCGCCAGCTTGTCGCCTCGCCTTGCCGCCAGACCGACCTTCTCCGCCGTAATCGACGGCACATCGTCGGCGCTCGCATATAATTCCGACAGCTTTCCCTGATCCATATGCCGATAGGCCATGCTCTTCGCCAGTTCGACGATGCCTCCTCCGCTGCAGAAGCCTTCAAGGGACCCCGCTTTGCCGTATCCGACGGGACCGTTCCGCGCCATACGAAGATGGCCCACCTCGCCAGCCTGGTCGTTGGTTCCGCTGTATAACATGCCGTTCAGGATGAGTCCGGCCCCCATTCCCGTTCCGAAAGTGAGGAAAACCATATTGCGGCAGCCCTGTCCCGCGCCCCACTTCCATTCCGCCAACGCGCAGGCATTCGCGTCGTTCTGCAAATAGACGTCCGTTCCGAACCTTTCGCGAAAGGGCGAGACGATGTCGATGCGATCCCAACCGGGCAAATTGGGCGGCGACAGAATTAGGCCCTGTGCGCTATCCAGCGGTCCTCCGCAGCTGATGCCGATCGCTTGCAGCCGACCTCCCCTCTGACGATCTAGAAGGATGGCCAACCCGTCCAGCAGGTGCCCGATCGCCTCCTCCGGCGAAGCGGGCGTCGGAAATTTCACCTTGTCGAGGATGCGAATTTCACCGTTGCCCGCCAGCGCGCCCAGGCTTGCCGCGCATTTCGTCCCGCCGATATCAATGCCTGCAAGCAAGCTCATGAGTCGAAAAACGCCTCCTCCAGCATCACGCACAGGGCGTGATAAATCGGTAAATGGCGCTCCTGAATATCGGGAGTCGACTCGCAGGGAACGCAGACGGCGACATCGCACAGCTCCCGCAGCTTGCCGCCGTCACCTCCCGTCAGCCCGATCGTCGTCATGCCGATTGCTTTGGCGACCTGAACAGCTTTCAGCACATTCGCGGAGTTTCCGGAAGTGCTAAGACCCAACAAGACATCCTCCCGCTTGCCATAGCCGTATACCTGCTGAGCGAACGCCATATCCGCAGCGACGTCATTGGCGTATGCGGTCAGAAAGGAGGTTTGGCTGGCGAGCGACAGGGTCGGAAGCGCCCCCTGCAGACCCTCCGTAAGCGTCTCTCCCTCCGGGCCGTACAGCTCGCTCAGCTTTCCCCTGAATTCTGCCGGGACCGGTCTTTTGCGCATAAAGCCCTTCATCATCTCGCCAACGATATGCTCGCAGTCCGATGCGCTTCCCCCATTGCCGCAGATGAGCAGCTTCCCCCCCGCCTCGAAGGCGGATCTGAGCTTGCGATAAGCGGCCTCCGTATCCTTCGAGCACGCTTGCAGCTCGGGATATTTATCTACCATGGTACGTAAAGTACGATTCATGCGGCTGCACCTCTCATCGTCAAATCGCCTCGAACAGGATCAGCTCCGAAGTTAATGCGCCTTCGAGCCGAACCGTCAGCCCTTGATCCATCAGGATAAATCCGCTGACCTCGGCGCTCTGGGAGCAGTTGTCCCAAGTGACCTTGTACGTTTTGGAACGATCCAGCCCCCGCAGCCGAAGCACATACTCTCTTTCCTTTGGATTCGACAGCAGGAATAGGCCGGCGATGCCTCGGTCCCTCTCTCTCGAGGCCAGTTCCAGCACGCCCCATCCTCTCGGTTCGAAGCCGTCCAAATGCGGAGTATGATGGTAAATACGGCCGGTCTTCATAAAGGGGCGAACAAACCGCTTGTACAGATCGAGATGACGGCGAACGATCGCCAATTGGACCGGGTTCCCTTCGCTTCCGAGCGGATGGAAGACGCTGACGGTCGGCCTGACGAAGAGCAGCTGGCGCATCTGGAACGAAATGTCCGCCGCAACGTGGCCGCTTTGTCCCGCCACCAGCCGATCCACGTATTCCGGCGGAAGCGCCATCGACATTCCGTTCGTTATGCTGAACGATCTCGGCGCGACCTGCCAATCCGTCACCCAGGTATGCGAGAACCTTCTGACCGTTCCGATATCCGTTCTCGCTCCGCCGCTTGCGCAATGTTCGAAGATGACATTCGGGAAGCGTCTTCTTAACCGATCGAAAATCGCGTCGAAATGCTCGTAATATCTCCAGTAGCTATTCTCCGCGTAACCGTCGCGAACCGTGTAGCCGCCCGCTTTAATATGGCCTGCGTTGTAGTCCAGCCTGAACATGTCCAGTTCGTTCTCTTCAATAATGCGGGCCATCGTTTCTTCCGCCCACGCCGCAACCTCGTCTCGGGCGAAGTCGATCATGCCGCCCATCCGGCCTGTGCTGTTCACGCCGTTATAAGCGACGGAGTACCAATCCGGATGCGCCTGATAGAGTTCGGTCAGCTTGCCCAGCCGTTCGATCTCCACCCATAAGCCGAACAGCATGCCCTTCTCCCGTACTTTGTCTCTGATCGGCTTCATGCCGTCTGGATACCGCTGCAGATCGACCTTCCAGTCTCCCAAATGCTCTCCCATCTGATGCTCGTCCCCGGGCGGCACATACCAGCCCGCGTCGATGAAGAACACCTCGACCCCCAGTTCGGCGGCGACATCGATCTGCCGGTAAGTCATCGCCTCCGACATTTCGACTTCCGCGCCCAGGCCCATCTCGATCCAGTTGCCTCTGCCCAGCGCCTCGGGAACGGTGAAGACCGATTTTCGCATATGATCATGCATGGCATGTATGCAATCGTTAAAGCCGCCGAGCAGCATGCCCATATGCACCTCGGGACTCGTTACCGACTCTCCCGCCGCGATGACACGCAGCGGTGCGGGCGCTTTGGGCCCGATCTTGAAGGAGAGGTGCGCATGCCCGTCATGGCCCATAACGGCGCCGCCGGGATCGGCGTCGAGCTCGAAAACGAAGCTGTAGTCGCCGGACCACGCCAGCTGCCCGATGAAATGTTCCCCGGTCGCTTCGTTGCGCAGCAGGAACATCGGATGGCGGTGACGCTGGCCCCTGTTGAATCCGAACACGTCACGGGGCAGCGGCTTCCATTGAAATTGTCCTTCCCCGCCCCAGCGCGAATCCGTCATGTAGCCGATGGAATAGAGCGGGTCTCCGTCCTTCAAGTATGTCTCCCAATGCTTCGTTGTCTGCAGGCCGCCGCTCCAAGTAGAGACGGAGCCGAGTGGGGCTGGCTGCTCGCCCGTGTTGGAGATTTCCAGCCAGCGCGTCAGGATCGGCGTGCCGTCTAGCAACGTATGCACCTTGACGGCAATCGGACGCAGCTCGTGCTTCAGGGAGAGGATGACATGAAGACCTCTCTCCTCCACGACCTGCTGGCAGTCCGCCCAGCTCCAATGCGAATCGAGCGCCATGCCTCCAACCTCCAGCCGGAAAGCTTGCGGTTCGACGAAGCTGTCGGGCTCCAGACGCGGAATGCGGGCAAACGTAATCACCTTGCTCATATACCCCGCTCCGTTCCAGCCGGTGCTCATCAGCTGTCCTCCGGAAAAAATCTCATTATACACAGTTAGGCCAGTACGATAGCAAATATCGTATCCTTCTCCGGTCGGCTCGATCACCGCGTTTACGAATGATTGGTCTACGGCCTTCATTGTCTTCGCCCCCTGATTGCCTTCATGTAGATCTTGAAATATCGACTCCCAGCAGCTTATCTGCGATCCGGGCAATCGCCCGGAAAGAACCGCTGTAGCACCACAATTGCGAACGATCCCAGCCGACAAGCTTCCCTTGATCTTGATTCCGCGTTACTGCCGGGGCGTGATGCTCCAACTCTCCGAACAATCCGATCTTCCCGTCGTCATTGTATAATTGCACGCAATGGCCGCGATCCTCGGGATCGCCCCACGGCGTATCCAAATAGTCGGACGAGGGATCGGGGGCGATTGCTCGTAAGACCAAACTGCACAGACCTCTGTCGTCCTGCCGGAAGTAACCGAACCGGCCCGTCGTCTGCCAACTTTTCAACGACAGCTTGTGCGAGGCTTTCGCGTCCATCTTGAACCGCACCATCCCTTTGCTTACGGCTAAGCGGGAGGAACTCGTCGGAGCGAACAAATCCGTCGGCCGGCACTCGCCATAAGTAGGAGCGTAGGCATAACCGCCTGCGGGCACCTGAATAACGGACCAACTGGATAGCGGAGGAATGTCCCGTTCTTCTTCGACCGTTAGCGCAATGGAAGCTTCATATCCGATAAAGCTGTAATCGTCGCTGCGCTCGTCGGACGCGCAGCGCAAGGGATCATCCGCCAGTCGAACCGACTTCGCCAGCTCGAAGCGCACGTCCTTGCCCGACCGAAACTGCCTTGCTGAGCCTTCTTGCCGCCAGGCGATCGAGCCCGAACGTTCGCCTTGCTCGCTCTTCTCGAACCGATAGGCACCCGGATCGATCGACTGCTGAACGGTATAGCGGACGGACGGCTCCAGAGCCATCACATGATATTCGCGCTCCGGGCTTAGCCATACCCGCTCGCCGCCGATATTCCAATGGTTCGCCCTGCCGAACAGCTCCCTCGAAGCCGCTCGGTCCTCCAGCAAGGGATTCGTCCAGAGCATGTTCGGCTCGTCGGAAGACGGAAACAGCCCGATGATTCTGCCGCCCCGTTCCAGCGCGATTACCGTGCCTCCTGCTGCATTCATCCGCGCTTCGTACTTGAGGCCGAGCTCCTTCAAGCAAGTAATCAAGTCCTCCAGCTTCATTGCGGATCTCCTATCTGATAAGATTAGCTTAATTATACACCAACTCGAGTTATCGTCAACATTAATTGAAAAATGTATACAAAATCATTTTACTTCAATGACGACTATTTCGAATGGAAATAAACGATAGCCAGTCCGGGCGCACCGCAAAAAAGAACGCAACGCCTGCTTCCCGCAGGCGTTGCGTTCTTTTCCGTTCGGACGATCAATGGGTATTTTTCTCGATTCGCTCGATGATAATATTCATCGCGTTCTTAATATGAAGCTCCAATTCCTCGATACACGCTTCATTCTTCTGCACGATCATATCCGCCAGCTTGCGATGGGCATCGCAAAACTCATCGAAGGTCGGGGTCGTCATATTCGTAATTTCCAGAATCGCTTGAATCGTTTTGGCCATCGTATTCCAGGCAACCGTCATCGCATTGTTGTCGGCCATCAGAATCAGGCTCTGATGGAACGCGATGTCCAGGTTCGAAGTCACCTCGCTCGTGACCTCGCTGCCCTTGCCCTTGTAGGATTCCAACAAGTCCATCGCATCGAACAGCGGCCGATACCGGAATACGGGGCTTCTCAAGGCGCTCCGCAGAGCCGTCTTCTCGAGCAGCAGCCGCAGCTCGAAGATATCCTGGATATCCTTCGCGGAGCAGCCAATAACCTCTGTCCCGCCATTCGTCAAATTCATGACGAGCCCTTCCTGGGCCAATAGCTGCAACGAAGTCCGGATCGGAGCCCGGCTGATGCCCATCTGCTCGGCCAGCTTGGCTTCGATCAGCCTCGTTCCGGGCTTGTACTTGCCGAGAATAATATCTTTGCGAAGCTGCGCAACGACTTCTTTCGTATGGTGCGACCGGGTTAAAGCATCATGAAATTGACTCATGTCATTTGCTTTCCTTTAGCTTGAATTATTATTGGCAACATCGTGCCTTTCTGTAACTCCAGAATAGCAAGAGCCTTCGCAACCTGTCAACAATTCCCCCTTTCGGAATAACTCCTGCTCGAAAATCATACAAACAGCCCCTCAAAAAGACATGAAGGCTAATCCGCGTCTGTTCAACGCGACTAGCCTCCTTGACGGACTATTGGCGATAGTAATCGTCAATCTGCTGCTGCATGATTTTGTTCAGATTATCCAGATAGGCTTGCGGATCCTCACTGGACGTTCCGTTCAGCACCGCCATAAAGTCGGCTTCGAACGTTTCCGGAAGGTTTACGGGCGTCAGCGGCGGATACTTCTTGACCTTGCTCAAAATGTCCAGGCGCAATTTCAGCAGCTCGTCGGATTGCGCCAACTCTTCAAGGTACGGCACCGTTTTCTTGGCCGGGATCACGCCCAGAATGTCATACGAAATTCTTGCCGCGGCATCGGAGGTCGTTAGCCATTTCAGGAACTGAAACGCCGCTTCCTTGTTTTTGCCCGTCGATACCATCGAGAAGCCGTAGCCGCCTACCCACAGAGACTCATCCGGCAATGCCGTTAGGTGCAGCTCCATCTCGTCTCTCATTTTTTGCGTATAGACGTAAGAGACGGCCATCTTGTTGGCATCGAATAAATCGGTATCCGCGGGCAATGTTTTCTTCAGCTCCTCCATTCGGGTCGCATGGATATTTTCCTGATAGAAGTCGGCCATCCATTCCATCGTTTCCACGATTTTCGGATGGTTATAGCCGATCTTCCTCGATACGGGATCATAGATGTCCTCAGGCGTTGCTCCGTTCAGGAAAGACCAGGTCATGAATGCGGTGGATGTTCCCCAAATGCTCGAAGGGTCGAACGTCGTCATCTCCTGCTTCCCGTTATTCACGATCCAGAATTGCTCCAGGTAGTCGCCGAGATCCTCAAGCGTCTGAATCGCGGGCACCTCGGTGATGCCGTATTGCTCTAATATTTTTTTGTTATGGAAGAGCGGAAAATTCGGATCGACGTTCCAAGGCAAGCCGTACAGCTTGTCGCCCACGATATACTTGCTGTAGGCCGCATCCACGTAGTTGTCTTTGCCGATCGTTCCGTCCTTCTCGATGTACGGCGTCAAATCCTCCAGCAGATTGTCTTTCAGGAAGCGGGGATTCGGGCTGCTGGTCATAACCAGGTCCGGACTGTCGTTGGCCGCGACATACGTGGGCAAGGAAGCCGCCCAGCCATCCGTCACGTATTCGATCTTCACATTCGGATATTCTTCCATGAAGGCGATCGCAAGCGCGTCGAACATCGCTTTGTTCGGCTGGATATCGGCCCACTCGCGCAATACTTTGACAGTGCCGGAATATTGACTGGTGTCAACGGACGCCTTGCCGCTGGCGCTCGGCTCAGGAGTCGAGGTTCCGTCGGCAGTCGCAACGCTTTGCGACGGCTGAGCCGTATTCTCGTCGCCATTCGAGGAACAGCCTATGAGAAAGACCAAGAAGCACAATACCAGCATCGGAATGACTCTGCTTGCTTTTCTGTTCATGTTACAATCCCCTTTGCTCATTTGATGGTTTTCGAAACCAAAAGTCTTGGGAACGCTTCCATCCAGACCTTCTTCAACAGTCCCTTGCGCTAGTCTCGATGCCATTATATCTCCCTAATTTCTTTACTGTCAACAATTTTTATAATTTGTATACATTTAAATATTTTTGTTCTCTTTCATTCCACAATTCCCGATTTCTCGACACCTCTCATAAACCATTTTTGAACGAGCAGATAGAGAACCATCGGCGGCAAAATCACATAGAAACTGCCAGCCATCTTCATCGATTCATTGTCCGTATATCCCCCGGCTCCGTACATCCGCTCCAGTTCTTGCCATAGGCTGTCCAGCGCGAAGGACAGCGGCATATGCTCCCCCCTTAAGAACAATCCGGTTAAAAAGGTTTCGTTCCAGTGCCAAACGAAGGAGAAAATAAAGACGACGATAATTGCGGGCTTTGCGAGCGGAAGCATGAGCTTGTAAAAGATCCGAAACGATCCCGCTCCGTCCAAGTAAGCAGCCTCTTCATAAGCCTTCGGCACCGTCTGGAAAAACTGGCGGAAAATAATGACGAATAGCGTGCCCCGGATGCCGTGCGCAAACAGCGCAGGCAGGATAATCGCAAGCGGCGAGCCGAGCAAGCCAAGCTTGCTGAACAAGATGTACATGGGCAACGTCAGCGTTGCCGGCGGCACCAGAAAGCAGACGATCAGCACGCCGAACAGCACGTTCCTGCCCGGAAACCGGAATCTCGCGAAGCCGTAGCCGGTGATGGAGCAGGAGAGGACATGGAAGACGGCGCCGAAGACGGCAATGATCAGGCTGTTCTTGAACGTCTCGGGGAACCGAATGCCGAACCAGGCCTGCTTAAGGAACGTCAGATCGATCGCGCGGGGAATCCATCTGACGGTCGGATCCAATAAATCCGCCGTGCTCTTCACCATCGTGGAAAACATGTGCAGAAGCGGATTCAAATAGAGAAAGACGATATTCACCAGCACGAAGTAGATCAACAGAACCTTAAAGATTCCCAGTTTCTCGGTGTTGCCCAGCATGGCGTTTCTTGCCAGCCTTACCCACTTTGGCATCTCATCCCCTCCTGCTTCTGCCGCTGATTTTGCTAAAGACGGCAAGCACGACCATAATCATGACGAAAATGATCAAAGAATAAATAAAGGCGATTGCGCTAATGTAGCCATAACCGGCAGTATTCATATTGCCGGTAATATAGGACATGACTCCGCTGAAAGGGAACGTCGACATGTCGACGATCGTGAAGATCGTATTCAGCAGAATGAAAGGCGTCAGACCCGGCAGCGTAATTCTCCATAGCGTCATCCACATCGTAGAGCCGTCGATGCGGGCAGCTTCGTAGACCTGCTGCCCGATCGTTTGGAACCCGACCAGAAACAGCAGAACCTGAACCCCGGAATACCACAGGATGATAACCAACATATCCAGTACGCTGATTAACGGCTCCGCCAGCACCTTCGGGAAATTAGACAAAATAAATGCCGATATATCGTATTGCTCCAAGATTTGCAGTCCGCCAGCACCCTGAAAAAATAGTTGGTTGAGCACACTGCCCGTCGAGAAGATGACCGGCAGGAAGAAGAAGGCCCGGAACACCGTCCTGCCCGGAAACTTGATATTCAGCATGACCGAGACGAACAGCGAGAATAAGATGATCAACGGAATCGCAATCAGCGTCCGAAGCAACTCCTCGAACAGAATAACCGGAAATTGATTGTCCTTCAGGAACGCATTCGTTATGTTCTGCAATCCGATCCAATCCATCTGCAAGCCTAAATTCGTAATTCGGACATCGTTAAAGCTCATATAGATCGTGAACAACAGCGGATAGGCAACGAAGAGACCGAGGCCGATCAGCCAGGGCGCAAGAAAGATATAGCCAGTCAGCGCCTCGCGGCCATTCATAGACAGTTTGCTTCGCTTTACCCCTTTCACCCCCGACCCTCTCCTCTCACGATGCTGTAGTTTTCGGGTAATATTTCGCGATCCCCCGCATGATACGATTGCCGCGTATAATTGACGATCACGCTCGTGCCGTCTTCGTATACGGTTTCATACACGCCTTGACCCAACTCGCGGTGGTCTTCAATAAACTGATTGCCGAGCGTTCCGATCGCCGATTTCAGTTCCGAATATTGGGTGATCGCCTGCTCCCGCCATTCCTCGAACCGGCTGCTGTAGATCGAATCGCTGAGCGTATGCTTCAGCGCGGCTGGATCGTCGTGGGTCAGCAGATACGCAGGCCATGCTCCGTATTCCAACGTGTTCAGGAAGCCCGTCCGCGCCTCGTCCTGTAGATTGAGCGGAATCCCGGAGTAAGATACGAGCCCGTGCAGCGCGATCGGATAGAAAGGGACTTTAAAGTTAGCGAGCATATCGTAGCTCGTATCGAACGGGAGTCTGCCGATATGGCTCACATAGGGCAGCGCATAGGCATTGCCGTGATCCGCTCGAGCCTCGCCCAGACGATGGCTTGTGTCCGCCAGCATCGCCTTGAATACCGCAGCCGTTTCCTTTCGCGGAATCGGCCGGGACGGGGATTCGTCGGAAAGGACAACCTTGCCGATCCCTTCATGGTAGAGTCCGTCAACGTTCAAGTCGCGGAACTTGATGAAGCTATCCTGCAGATAATGCCAAGACAGATAGGGCTGAACGAAATATTCCGCAATGCCTAGACCCAGACCGTCGGAGATGACCTTGCCGTTGTAGTCCCGAATGGCGTCGTTTTTCGGATTAAAGCCATTACTGGAGGAGTAAGCGACCGCGAAGTTATCCGCCAAATAGAGCTTGCCGTCCAACGAATGGACTTGCCGGGCCAGCTCCGCAAGCCCTTCCGCTCCGCCTAACGCTTTGCTTGGCGGGAAGCGTCCCGGCGTATCCTGAAGATAGCCGTTGTTCTCCCAACCTCTATACGTGACGTCGATCGGCCCGACTCCAGCTTCCGCCAAAGACCGAACCATCTGCCCGGCCTGATCGAAGGTCGTGACCGGAACCAGCTTCTTGCCGATCAGCGCCTTCTCCCGGTCTCCGCCCATCACATAGAGATCCAACGGATAAGAAGCCTCTGCCCTGCGTTCGAGTCCTTTGACCTCCATCAAGTAGCTCCTGTATGCTCGCGCCATCCCGGCATAGTTCGAGTCGTCGCCGGACAGGAAATAATAGCGGATTCGGCGATCCTCCTTGGCCTTCTCCTCCTGGAACACCTGAAATCCGTTTCCGAACAGACTCGTTAGCTTAAAGTAGTTTTCGCGGTAGACGAATTGCGGGGTCACCCAATTGAACGTGGTATACATGCCGCCCGGAGTCGCCGCAATCTCCGCGGTGAACTCTCCCTCGTCAATGATTCCGACGAACGCTTTCTCCCCGCTGGCCATGCCGAATACGGGATATAGAACGTCGTCCCCATAGATCGAACGAGAGGAATAGGAGTAGGAATAATGGGTCGTCGGATCGAACGGAATCAGCGCGCCGATTCCGTCCGGCACGAACATATAACCGGTATGGGTCGCGCCTTGCATCGCGCCGAACATCGGCATGACCCAAAGACTGACCAGTCTTGTATCCCCCGATTCGACGATCCGGTCGTAAGGAATCGAGACCTCCAGATGATCGTCGTCCAGTCGGACGAGATAAGAAAATCGAATGTTGATTTTCCGCAGATCGAATACGATCTCGACTCCGCCCTTCAGCTCATGGAAAGAAATCGCGGCATCCAGATCCGCCGAACTCGCCGTAATCACTTCCGTGCTGATGCCCTTCAGGTCAAGGTATTCGATGACGAACGGCGATTCCAACATATTGCGCCAATATCCCTTAACTTCCTCGAGCGCCAGCGCATCCGCCTGAGGATTGCTGAACCACTCGTGCCGTCCCCCGCGATCCGTAATCCGTATCTGACCCGCGGCGTTCACTGCAAGCGCTATTCGGTCATTCTCCCCGATTGGGGTGAAGGTTTTCCCTACGGTCAGCGAAGCTCCCGCCGGACCGGTATTCCGCAACGCCGTCTGTTCCGACAAGGAAGGCATATCTCGAGCCCGGACTTCCTGCCGCAACAATCCGATCGCCGCGATAATGAGAATAACCAAGAGAAGGATTCCTGCTGCCAGCCAACTTCTGTTCCATCTACGCACGGAATTTCAACTCCTCCCTAACCTGTGTGATAAAGTCGAACAGTTGGACGTTCATGCCGAAGAAAATGAAGAGGAGGATCCATACCGCCAACGCGAACAGGATCGTCAGGACGATGATCCGTATCGCTTCTCCTAGATCGAAGTTATGAATCTCCTTGACGCATACGACGAACAGGAAGCCCGTCCAGCATAGGGCGCCGACGGTTAAGAAGCTGTAGATCGCCGATTCGCCCAACGTAAGCGCGTTCGATACGAGCGTAATCGGAAAGATGAGCAAGGCGTACGGCGTAAGCGCGTAGCTGCTTCCGATCACGACATCCACGAATCGGCCTTGTCCCCGGAAGATCGAACTGATCAAGTAATTGCAGACGACCCATGTGGCGAACAGCACCAGAAGCACCGCTAAGACGACCAGCGGGTCCACGTCATTCGTTTCCCTCGGATTGAAAATGAAGCTGCTTGCCAGCTCCGAGGCGATAAGCATGACATACAGCAGTGCCAGCAGTACGACGGACGCGAGCAAGCCGGACTTGCGATGATAGCGAAGCTCGGCGAAGCCATCGAACGGATGCTTCAACAGGCGGAACAGCCCCTTGAGTTGAACCATCGCAAGCGAATTCCCATACCGACTGAGGAGGTCCGCCACTCTTCGGTCAAGCAGACGTCGGATCGCATAAATCGCGATCGCCGATGCCAGCAGCACGGTAACGATAAGCGTGAAGTGGCTTTGCATAAAGTTCAGCCGGACTTGCCAGAACGCTTTGGAATACTCCGTCACTGCATTCGCGGCTTTGAAATGGTCCATCGCTTGTTCCCACATGCCTTGACTGTAATAGGACTTGCCGATCCCAAGGTGAGCCAAGTAATACTTGCTGTTCAGATGCAGCACTTCGTTCCACAGCTCTTCGCTCTCACGATACTTCCCGTCCAATGTTAATCGCTTCGCTTCCATCACCTTCAGCGCGAAATCGGACGGTCTGAACACATACACGGCGTTGGCGCCGCTGTCGACGACGTACAGTTTTCCGTTCGCATCGACTTCGATCGCTTTCGGCTGCTCCAGCAAGCCCAGCTTGCGAAAGCCCTCGTCCTTGCCTGCGAAGGCAAACAGAATTTCTCCGTCCGAATCGTACTGGTAGATGATCCCGGTTTGATTGTCCACGGCGGCGATCATCCCGCTCCGATCGACCGTCAGATCGGTAAACATCCGCTCCTGACCGGCTTTTAGCCGCTTCTCCCCGTAGACCCGATCGCCCAGCAAGTCGGCCCCGGCATAATTCAGCTTCTTCAATTGCCTAGTCGGCACCCGCACGCTGGACGTATAAATCAAGCCTTGGTCGTCGATCGTAACGTTGCTGATCGTTCCCGGCAGCTTGTCGCCCTCCATGGACATCTGAGCTTCCGTGAAAAAGAGGCGCTTCAAAGCGTCGATGAAATGATAGGAGGCCTGGTTCATGCCGAAAAACCCGCGAAATTGCCCATCTTTCGTATCTATGAGCATCAGTCCCTGATAACCGCTTTTGAGCACGAGATACATGACCCCGCGCTGGTCGACCACCAGCTTCATCGGTTCGAAACGGAAATTGTCGGGAAGGTATTCGCTGTCCGGCTTTCGATATTCGCGAATGTAGGTCCCGTCGGCCTGGAACAAAGCAACCCTTCTGTTGCCGGTATCCGCGACATAGACGAAGCCTTCTTTTGTCACGAATACGCCCTCGGGCCTTTTCAGTTCGCCGTCCCCTTCCTCGTCGCCGTAAACGATCGTTTGCTCGTAATTTTCGTTCAATCGCACGACCCGATTATTTCGGCTATCGACCACATACAATTGGTTCCGGTCGTCAATCATGATGTCTTCCGGACTGTCGAACCTGAGCTCCCCGGATTCCAGGCCAATCATTCGTTCGGGAATATAGGCCGCCTGCACGGGGAAACGCGAGCCGTTCGAGTCGAACGAATACGTTTCATAAGGCAAGGCAGCCTGAGCCTGCCCGGGAGCAGCGACACCTCCACAAAACAAGAGCGCGCATACCCATCTGATCCATCGAGACAATGCCGTCTCCCCTCCCTTCTCGCCACGAATTATTTAATGCCGGAATGCATCATCGTATCGATCATCTTCCGCTGCAGCAGAAGGAAAAAGATCAAATTCGGGATGAACATCATTAATGTCGCGGCCGCCGCGACGCCCTGCCTTGCAACCGAATTGCTCAGCCCGCTCGTCAGCGTCAGTACGTAGAATGGCAAAGTCTTCATCGTTTCGTCTTCAATGAAAAACGTCGACGTTTCGATATTGGACCAGGAGCCCTGGAATGAAAGGATGGCTACGGTCGCCACGGCCGGAAGGCTGAGCGGCACGATAACCGAGCTCAATACCCGAAGCTCGTTCGCCCCCTCTATTCGGGCCGCCTCCAGCATTTCGTTCGGAACTTGGTCGATGAATTGCTTCATGAGAAATACGCTGACCGGCATCGCTACCAGAGGTAGCACGTGCGCCCAGTAGGTGTTGATCAATCCCAACTGGCTGATGACGAAATACCGGGGGATTTGCACGGTCTCCGGCGCGAACATCAGCGAGATGACGATAGTCGAGAACAGCAGCTCCTTGCCGGGAAATCTACCCTTGGACAAGGCGAACGCGCACAGAAGGCTGAAAAACGTGGACAACCCGATCGTCAAGCTCGTGCTAATCAAGTTATTGAACAAGTATCTCGTAACCGGCACGATGGAATTTTTCGAAGCCAATAGCAGATCACTGAAATTTTTGAGCGTAGGATGCTCGACGATAAACGTCGGCGGATATTTGAAAAGCTCGCTTGCCGGCTTGAACGCGTGGTTGAACAAGTAAATGATCGGCAGAAGCATGAACATCGACAGCCCGGTCAGGAACAGAACCAGAAAACATTGAAACCACGTCAACTTCTTCACGACCCGTCGCGCCGGCGCGATCCATCGCATGACTCTCCTCATGATTTCGTCTCTCCTTCGGTCCCGAACAACCTCCAGCATAATCGGCTCGTCGCGTAGATGAGGATCAGCAAGACGACGGAGATCGAAGAGGCATAGCCCATTTCATAACGGATAAATCCGTAATCGTCGACATGGTTGATCAGCAAGTGTCCGGCGTATTGCGGCGTCGGATTCGAGCCCGTTAGTTCCACGCTGATGGAACCCGCCCGCAGCGTTCCGACGATGGCCATGACCGCGCCGAACAGCATTTGCGGCTTCATCGACGGAATTGTAATGTACCAGATCTCTTGAAAGCGAGACTTGATCCCGTCGATCTTCCCTGCCTCGTACAGCGTCTTGTCGACGCTCTGAATACCGGCCAGCATCGCGAGGAATCCGACCCCCATGCTGGCCCACAGGCTGACGATGATCATAATATTCATCAAATATTTCGGATCTTGAACCCATAGCTGCGGCTGCTGAATGATGCCGAGCTCCAGCAGAATGCTGTTCATGTAACCGAGACGATCGCCGCTGAAAATGACGATCCATACGACGGCCATCGCGACGCCGGCCGTCAACGACGGCGCGTACATCGCCAGCGTATACCATACGCGCGATTTGGATGGCAGCTGCGTGATGAGCCAGGCCAGCGCAAAGGAACAGATATAGCCGATCGGACCGACGATAATCGCGAACTTAAAGGTGTTCGGTATGGCGTGCATCCAGAACGTCGTGTCCTGGGTAAGCAAATTAATATAGTTTCGCAAGCCGACAAACTTCGGCGGCTCGATTGCGTTGAAGGACGTAAAGGAGAGCACGATGGCGGCTACGGTCGGCACGAATATAAATAGAAGAAACACGATCGTAAACGGGGCCACGAATACATACGATAGCCAATTGGCCCTCATCTCCCGAAGCAGATGGCGAAGGCTCGTCGCGTTCATGGTTCATCCCTTCCTTCCCATTTCTCGTTGACTTGAGGAATCTCCAAAGAACGAAGCCGATTGCCCTGCTCGTCCACGAGCCCGAATTCATGCAATTTGCGCCGCATCTCCCGGTTGATCTCCAGAATGGAAGCTTCCAACGATTCGCGGTAATTCTCGTCGCTCAGGACGCTGCGGTTCCAAGCGAAATTCAGCTCCCTCGGCGTGAAATAGAAACCGGGCACAATCGGCATTTCCTTAAACCAGCTCATCTGCTCAAAGATGGCAACCGCGTCCTCTTTCGGCCATGGCAGCCGCTTAAGGGCTTGCACGTTGGCGGTGTTCCAGCGGAACTCCGTCCCGTTCAGCAGCTCGATTTCGTTGCCGTATCGGGATTGCACTTCCTCGGATGCCCACCATTTCATAAACTGCCATGTCTCTTCCTGACGTTCGGAGGTCTTGAAGATCATGCCCCCCTGTATCGCGCCGCCCGCCCATCTAGCGACCGTTCCTTCTTTCTCCATTCCGGGAATCGGATATACGGACCACAGACCGGCAATTTCCGGCGCGGCGACGAGCAGCTGTAGATAAGTGTTGAAGTCGGAGATGCCGATCGGCATGTCGCCGTTGCGAAAATGCATATAGAAATTCGGCACCTCGCGAGGAAAGCCGAACACCTTGAACAAATCGGTCCATTGCTTGAAGGCGGCGAAGCCTTCCGGCGTATCCAGCCCGGATCTCATGCCGTCCGCGGTAAAAAACTCGGCCCCGTTCTGGAAGACGAACGGCAAATAATTGGTATGACTGTAAAAGAAGTCGTAGCCTCTCTGCTGAAGGTCCGGGAGAATGGCATACACGTCCGACCAGGTTTGCGGCGGCTCGATGCCGAGCGCCTGGAACAGATCGTCGCGAACAAACATCATATTGGGCGAAACCGTCTCCGGCAGGCCGTAATTTCCGCCGTTATAATACAGCTGAACCCGCATTCCCGGGCTATAGTCTCCAGCCGCCTCCTCATAATCCGGAAATCTGCCCAGATCGACGGCTGCGTTCCGCATGGCGAAATCCACAATTGTGCCCGGGTCGATTCCGAGCGCGCCGTCAGGCTCTCTTCCCGCGGCATGGCTTAGAATGAGCTGCTGCGAATTCGGCATCAGATTGATATTGACCTTGATGCCTGTCTCGGGCGTGAACTGTTCATCGACCATCTGCTGCAGCAGATTCACGTAGTCTCTTCCCCGATTTACCCAAACCGTAATGGCCTCCTCGTCCTCGCGGCCGTAGTAGCTATACTCGCTCGAGAACGTATGGAAAAAGCCTTTGATCGTATTGCCCAGCCGCTCACTCCAGTTCGGGATTACGTCGGGCAGCTTCGCTTCCGGTTGCGCGATCAGGATAAGGTCCAGATCGAGCGGCTGCTCCCGCAGCTCCGTCATGAAACCGGACAGCGTTTCTTGTATGGACGCCAGCATCTCCGGCCTTTTCGGAAGGAGATTCGGATTCGCCTTCAGCTTCTTCAAATCGGTAATGCCTGAACGAATGCCGTCCGAACTGGAGATTTTCCTCCCGTACAAGCTTTCCAGCCCTTCCAGCTGCATCTCCAATTGTCGGATCAAGCCCTCGTACCGCTCCACGATATCTGGAAGATACAGGAGCAAGTTCCAATCTCGGTTCGCGTCTCCGAGCAACGGATCGCGAACGCCCGTAACGAGCCGTACCTCGCGGTTTAAGGTCTGGATTTGCGAAACGGCGGCCTGCATCGACTCGAGGATGCCCTGCAAAGGAGCGTAGGTCGCCTCCATCCGCAAGGTATTGAGACCCGCCTTCATATAAAAGAGATAATCTTCTCCGGAACCGCTTCCAAGCGTCTCCAGCTTCCAATTGTGAGTATAATCAAAAGGGTAGGTCTGCATCTCGCGGAATGGATATTGACCGTTCAACATTATGTTTCGGAATACGGCGGCATCCGTCCGGTAGCCTTGCGAATATTTGAGATGAATCTGATAATATCCGTCTTCCGGCACCTCGAACTGCCACTCGGCCCATTGCCCGCCCCTTTTCCAGCGGTCGCCCCCGATCGTGTTAAACACGATTTTGCCTTTCGACTTCGGAGAAGCCAGTTCATCCATCGAAGCAGACATCTGAAGCGAGGAGTCTGACTTTCGCCACATTCGTTCCGCCTCAATTAGAGTATACCAATCGCCTTTCGTCGCCTTATCGCCGACAGGAGTGCCCGCCTGCTCCGCATAGGAGAGCGTCTCCGTCGGCGCCGAGAAGGCCAACCGAGAGATGAGCACGGGATCGTAGATCGTCTGAATGCGCAGCCGATGCGTGCCTTCCTGCAGCAGCCATAGCAAGGGCTCGGCATAGGCTGCGCCTGAATCGGCGACGACAACCGATTGCCAGCCTTCGACTTCCTCTTGCACCGACCGAATGTCGTTGCCGTTCTCGTCCTTGGCGAGAGGAAAGCTTCCATCTTTCCACGTGCGGTTCAAGCCGATGCTTTTCGCTTCCTTATAAGGATAATGCCCATCGATTTGCACGCCGATCTGGATCGGACCGAACGATCCTTTAAGTGCGAAAAAATCGATCAACAGCTCGTACAGACCCGTTTGTTCCACTTCAATCTCGTATTCCGCCCAATCCAATTCGTCATACAGCCCGATAGCGCCGTCTTTACCGTTCTGCTCGATTTGCTCCCGAACCGTTTCAGAAAGCCGATCCGAGTGGATTGAGGAAGCGACGAACGTATCCGCCGCCCACGCTATCGGCCCGGCCGACGCGATCTCGAAGCCCTGTTCCCGCCATTGAGCCCGTGTCCGTCCATAGGAAACCTCACCCGCTTCCTCATGGATCAACGGCGAAGAGACCGCTTTCACGACGGCTTCAGCAGAGGGGCTCCCGTCCGAGCTCTCCCCGCCGCAGGCGACGACCGCGAACGCGAACACGAGGATCAGTATCAGACATGCCATCTTGGAGACGCGTCGTTCCTTCATCTCATACACCCTCCGTACTTTTCGATCTGATTAGCGAACGGCCTTGCCCGTTTCAGGATGAAAGAAATTCATATGCTCGGGATTGAAGACGACTTCCAGCTCGCTATCGTCCTCCACTCTTTCGTAAGAAGCGATTCGCATCGTGAACCGATAGTCGCCGGCGACAAAGTGGACGTAGCGGTCCGCTCCGACCAGCTCCGAGAATCGGACGACCGCCTTGAACGGAACTCCCGGCGCTCCGCTGCGATGGAGCGCGACATACTCCGGGCGAATGCCCATGACGATGCTGCGATCCACGAAATGACCCGTCTCCATCGCTTGCTCCAGCGATTTGCCGATCGGGAGGGTAAACCGTTTCGTATCGAAAGCCAGACCGCTGTTGCGCACGACGATTTTTCCAGAAATGAAGTTCATCGGAGGGGAGCCGATGAAGCTGGCGACGAACTGGTTGGCCGGGCGATTGTAAATATTCTCCGGCGTATCGACCTGCTGGATGACGCCGTCCTTCATGACGCAAATGCGCGTCCCCATCGTCATCGCCTCAATCTGATCGTGCGTAACGTAGATGAAGGTCGTTTCCAGCCGCCGATGCAGATTAATGATCTCTTCGCGCATCTGCACCCGAAGCTTGGCATCCAGATTGGACAGCGGCTCGTCCATCAGGAACACTTGCGGCTTCCGCACGAGGGCCCTTCCGAGCGCCACGCGCTGCCGTTGACCGCCGGACAGCGCCGCGGGCTTGCGCTCGAGCAAGTGCTCGATTTCAAGCGTTCTGGCTGCCGATCTCACCGTCATGTCGATAATCTGCTTCTCCACCTTGCGGAGCCACATGCCGAACGCCATATTCTCGTAGACGTCCATATTGGGATAGAGAGCATAATTTTGAAAGACCATGGCAATGTCGCGATGCTTCGGGGGCACATCGTTCACAAGCCGATCTCCGATATAGATTTCGCCTTCAGTAATCTGCTCCAAACCGGCAATCATGCGAAGCGTCGTCGACTTGCCGCAGCCCGACGGTCCTACGAACACCATAAATTCCTTGTCCTTGATCTCCAGGCCGATTTCATTGACCGACAGTTGATCGTTCTTCTTGTATCGCTTGGACACTTTCCTCAGAATGACTTCCGCCACACTGTCCCCTCCTTCGATCCGAGTGGCAGCCCGAGCTCGAATTGCGCTTGCGGGATCCACCTTTTGGATCGAAAATCTCTTCCTTTAATCCGCACCCGTTCCTTGTACACTTCGACATAATAGCCCTGACTTCCATCCTTGTGTTCCTGTTCGTCCGTCCATAAGTAGGCGACGGAAGCCGCATTGAACATGGCCGGCAGCCGGCCGCATCCGTCGTAAGCGCAATTGCGGGATTCGAGCTCCCAATGCGTGTGGCCCGTAAACAGGATGACTCCGGGGTGCCTGGAGAGCACTTCTCTCAGCTCCTCGTCCTCCTCGACGCCATGCCACGCCTGGTCATCGTAGGAACCGGCCACCGTATTTTTTAGCGGCTGATGAAGGAACAGAAACGAGGGACGCGACGGCGATGCCCGTTCCGTCAGTTTCCGATCCAGCCAGCGCAGCTGCCGCTTCGACAAGGCGCAATTCAGCTCTAGCGCCTGCTCTGTCCCAAGAAAGATGAAGGGGTACCCGTCGATCCAGCAATCCGAATACGCAGCCGGCATCCCGGTGGACGAGAGGAATAGCCCGATCAGCGTCTCCCACGCCCCCTTTCCCAAGGCCATATCGTGGTTGCCCGTCGCAAACCGCATTTGCGGTAATGTTCCCGAGGCTGCGCTCTCGAGCAAAATCCGCTTGAGCTCGTCGTACTCCTCGGCCGTTCCGTGGTCGGTCACGTCTCCGACATGTATGATGGCACGGCTATTCGGCGCGTTCGCGGCAATATCGGCAAGCGCTCCCGCGAAATTCCGATTGTACGGATGAGCCGAATCTCCGGTGAGATGCGTATCGGTTAACACTTGAAATTCGAGCAGCGGCTGCTCCGCATCCATCGTCCCTTCCTCCTTCGTCCGTACCGTCATTCGCCCGTTGCACTAGACTTGAACGCCGTTCTCAAGGAGCGACAATTGATTCATCCAACCCTTGTAGCGCTCAAGCGAAAAGCCCGGAAAGCCCAGCAAATAATGGTTGTAGCAGGTTGTACCGTCCATTGTCCATTCAATGAAAAACATTTTCTGATCGCTGTGCGATATGCGGATTCGGCCCAGATCCACATTGCCGTTAACCGTCGCAACAAAATGACCTTCAAGCAGCGTTCGCCCGGTGTCGGCATCCCAAATCTTGTAGCTGCCCCGCTTCGCCTCGAACGTGTCGTTGCTCAGCACCGCACGAACGTGCCAATCGCTCGGCTCGTCGATCATGATGCAAACGTCCTGATGAACTCTGCGCAGATAGCTGAAGGCCAGCTTCTTGCTAAAGTAGTAATCGACGACCGCATCCGAGAATTGCGGCCAGCCGTCGATCATATTCCACCAAATGACGCCCGTTCGGCGCCACTTTTTCAGCCGGGTCATCTCGACGAAAAACTTCTTCGCTTCGGCTTGCGAGATTTGGGAAGCGATTGCAAACTCTTCTAGCGTATCGGGCACTTCTCCGAACATTTCCTTCACTTGATTCGCCATCAATTCCGTCCGGTATGACCAGCAGCCGTCAAGCCCCATCGGGTCCGAGCCGTGAAGCGCCCATTGCGGATTGCCGCGCCAAGGCCAGCGGTTCTCCTCGTCGATGAACTTCACGATCGATTCGACATTGGGACAGCCGTGATACCCGATTTCGCTCACGAAATGCATGTTGCTTTCCGTATAATATTTGCTCTTGTAGTAATCTCTCGAGCCCCAGAGATGGTCCTCCGGCGCCAACGCGGCATTCCTGCGCTCCCAAACCTCCTCGGAATAATAAGGAGAGCTGGCCAAATACGGCCGATATGGATCGCATTGCTGAATCGCCGATGGAAGAACCTCGCGCGAGATTTTATTCGTCCCGGGGTCAATCTGGCGATTGAAGCTGAACATGTCGATCTCGTTATCGCCGCACCACAAGATTAGCGACGGATGATTGCGCAGCTTGCGCACGATGAATCGGGCTTCTTCCCGTACTTTCTCGTAGAATTTCTCCGTCTGGGGATAGAGCGCGCAAGCGAAGGCGAAATCCTGCCACACCATGAATCCTTCGCGGTCGCAGCGCTCGAAAAAATCATGGTCCTCGTAGACGCCTCCGCCCCACACGCGGACCATGTTGCAGTTCATCTCCGCGAACAGATCCAGGATGCGCGGAATTCGCGCCTTGTCCTTGCTGTGGAACATATCGGCCGGAACCCAGTTCGAACCTTTGCAGAAGACGGGTTCGCCGTTAATCTTGAACAGAAACTCGCCCTTCGTATCCGTAGAGGTCCATTCGCTGCGCACCAGCTCGACTGTCCGGATGCCGAAGCTGTCCTTTCGTTCCGCAAGCACGACGTCTCCATGCAGCAGTTGGGTACGGATTTCGTACAGGTTCGCTTCTCCGTACCCGCGCGGCCACCACAGCTTCGCTCCGTCGACGTGAAAGTCGAGATTGCCGGAAGAGAAATTCACCCGGCATTGCCGCTCGAACCGAGATTCGCCGCACGTTCCGACGAATCTCAGCGTCATCTCCCGGAAGAGCGCAGGATCGGCTTGCAGGTTGTACTGAATGCCGATCCACGCCCCGTGACGATCGATCCGCTTCGTATAGAAGTACGGCGTCCGGATCTCCACCTCGTCGTGGACGACCAGTTCG
The DNA here is from genome assembly GCF_041641335.1 of Cohnella sp. Classification (NCBI taxonomy): domain Bacteria; kingdom Bacillati; phylum Bacillota; class Bacilli; order Caryophanales; family Paenibacillaceae; genus Cohnella; species Cohnella sp. The sequence goes on from NZ_JBEPYQ010000017.1 coordinate 61,890, forward strand.
ACGTCGCGCCATAGCCCTGCGGACACCGCCCGGGGCGTAATATCCCAGCCGAATCCGTGCGCCGCCTTGCGGATCCAGAGCTGGGACCAGTTATAATCCATCGCCCACATGGAAGGATCGTATTCCTGCCGCATCGCCGCGTAAATAGAAGATTGAAGCCGAACGACCAGGCGATTGGAGCCGCTTGCCTGCAGCGATTCGGTTACGTCGAAGGCGTGGGCGATCAGCATATTGTCACTGCGGCCGATCTCCTTGCCGTTCAACCAATAGGTAGCGATGCAATCGACGCCGTGAAAGATCAACTCCGTCCTTCCCGGCTTGGCGGGCGTATCGAAGTCCCGAACGTACCACCATTCGTACAGCTCGAATGGCTCCAAATCCTTAATATGGCTGCCGACATAGGGATCCTTGATTAAACCGGCATTCCACAGATCAAGCTCGACGTTACCCGGAACCTGGGCAGTCATCCGATCCGCCTGACCGTTGCATAATTGATCCGGGTGAACGATTTCGCTGTCCTTCTGGGACAAGTAATAAAGCTCCCATTGACCGTTCAGACTGATTGTGTTCAAGCCCTCTCCTCCTGTTATGTCTGCTAGAGTCACATGTTCGGCATTTTCGTCTCCGAAACACGGTAAGCCGCCACGCAGCCAGGCCCACTCGTTGCGCGGCTCCCCGCCGTCCGTCGCCCACATCCATTACGCCCGCCCCTGTTATTCCGGGATTTGCGCGCCTCCGCGATCGCCTAACGTGAAGCCGGCTTATGCCCGGCTCTCGTTCCATTCCTGCAGCATCTCTAGCTGATAGCTCCGTTTGTTCACGCCCGTTACCGTCGTCTCCGTCTGCGGGGAGTAATCATACACCCACAAGGCGGATAACGGGACGTCCGCCCTCTTCAACGAATCCACCATGTCGGCGAACAGCTGCCGTCCCCGCTCATGATCGACGCTTCCGTCCTCCATCGTATCGGAAACCCCGAATTCGCCTACGAACAGCGGTTTGCCGAGCGCTCGGGCCGTTTGCTGCATCAGCTCCATCGTTTTGTCCGTGTCTTGATCCGCGCCGAATCTTTGTCCTTCGTTCAAGTAATAATGCGCCGACAACACATTGAACGGATCCGGATTTTCCAGAGCCAGCGCCTCTTGAAACTGGGCCTCCGAATCCTGAATAAACGATAAACGGCGGCGCTGATTCCATGCCGTCGCCCGCGGAATGCTGCTGCCGCTGACAAGAATACGATGGGAATCGCAGCCTCTGACTTCTTCCGCGAAGAGCCGGTATGCGACATCCAACATGCCGCTCGTCAAGTCGTCCTCCGCCGTTCTTGTCTCTGCCGTGCCCCTATGGGGCACGATGGGCGGCCGGCAGTCGCGAGCATTCGGAAGATCCTGCTCCAGGTTATATTCGTTGCCGAACTCCCATCCCCAGATCGCGGGGGAATGCGCATAGCGGCCCACGAACTCCGACACGTATTGCTTCATGAATGAGATCGTTCGGCTACCAGGGTCTCCCCAGCGATTGCGGGGCTCCTTCATCAGATCGGGAATGGTGCAGTGATGCCAGAACAAGGAAGGAATCAGGCCAAGACCCTGGTGTTCAGCGTCCTCGACAAACCGATCCATTAACGTGTAGTAACGGGCTTTGTCTTCGAAATACAGCCGATAATCGTTCGGCCAATATCCGCCGGCCATAAAGCGAATAAACGGAATGCCGAACGTCCTCAAATCCTCAAATCCTTGGAGGTAAGACCTATCCTCGGCGTCCGCCAATATCCGCGAAAAGGCATTGAAGTAATTAACGCCTGCTCCCCTATACGGTCGACCGTCCTTCATCAAATCTCCTGCTTCGTTTACATACAAACCTTGAATGCGGACCCCTCCTGTCAACGTTTTGAGTAATTTAAGTTAATTTTATTTCCGTACTTTTAATTAGTCAAAGATTAATTTTTAGTTAATTTTATTGGATTTTCTGGAGTGTTGTTCCGTTTTGTATTAAGATAGACTTAAATGACTTCTGTGAAATCGCAAATAAATCGAATAATCCGCTGCGCTGGAGGATGCCATGTCTAAGAAAGTGACCTTGCTGGATATTTCAAAGAAACTCGGCCTGTCCACGGCAGCCGTATCCAAAGCCTTAAGAGGCCTGGACGGAATTAGCCCCGAAACCAGGCAAGCCGTTATCGATACGGCGAAGGAAATGCGTTACCGGGATTTCGCAGAGTTGCCCGCCGCTCTCTCAATGCCGGGCGGAGACGTTCTGTTCATCGTCGATTCGAGGGTCATGACCGACCCGCACACGCTCGCCTCTTACTTTTATGTGGATAAGGCGCTGAAGGACAACGGATTTCAGGCGAAAATGCACCCTTTGTCCGCTTCGAGCGATCATCTGGAGGAAGCCATCGTTCAGGAGAAGGAGGTTGCGGCGCTGTTTCTCTTCGGAAGAATGACCCCCAGGAAGGTCGAGCAATTGACCGAGTTGGGCAAGCCGATGCTCATGCTCGATCATGAGTTGCCTTATTCCGATATCGACGCGGTCATGATCGATCATTACGAGGGGGCTTTCCTTGCCGTTCAGCATTTCGTGCAGAACGGGCACATTCGTATCGGCTATATCGGGGACAGCAAGCTGTCGTCGGGCTTCCTCGCCAGGTACAGAGGCTTCCGCGACGCGCTTGATTATTGGGGGCTGGAGCTTCATTCGGAGTATGTGTACGACCTGCGCTTTACCGATACGTTCGGGAACATTCATTTCAACTCGCTGCCGGAGCAGTTGGATTACGCGAATTTGCCTACGGCTTTCTTCTGCGCCAACGATCCGATCGCTTTCGTTCTCAATCATGCCTTGACGGCTCAAGGCATTCGTACGCCTCAGGATCTATCCATCATCGGCTTTGACAATCTCGATTCCTGCCAATGGCAATCTCCGCCCATTAGCTCGATCGATTATTTGCGGGAAGAAATTTCGTTGAAGGCCGTGGACCTGATGCTGTGGCGGATAAACAATCTCGACGCGCCGCGCAGTAAGATTCTGGTCAAGCCCAACCTGGTCGTTCGAAACTCCGTCGCGAAGGCGACACGAGGATAAATAAACGATGTATCCCGCAAATAGATAGACATTTCTATATTTATGTGTACAATATTATATTAAAGTATACAAATTAAGAATGGAATGATAAGCGGGGTGGCCTGTCGTGTCAAAATCAGAAATGCAGCTTGTCCAGTCGATCTTTCCGTTTACGAACTTAGAACAAGTGCCGATCTCTTTCGAATATGACGGTCAACGGATCCAAGGCATTCCGGCTTCGTTCGCGACCGATGTCGTCAGGAGAACGATCAGCGCCAACATCCAGCAGACCGTCATAACGGCCTTAAATGAGGATGGCCTTAAAATCGTAGTCGAACATTTGGAATATTCGGATTTTCCGGCGACCGAATGGGTGGCCTTCCTCACGAACACCGCGAACTCGCGCTCCAAGACCGTTTCGAAGCTCCGCATTATCGACGGCGCGCTTCCGCATGCGAATGCCGAGCTGGCGTACAGCAACGGCGACAATATGAACGCTTCGGGGTACGAATTTTACGAGAGAAGCGTCGACCAGGAGGCGTTTACCCTGACTCCGCATGACGGAACCTCCTGCAACGGCGCTTCCCCTTATATGAAGCTGTTATTCGAAGGCTTCGGCGTAAGCATCGGCATTGGTTGGCCGGGGAAGTGGTCCGCTTCCATGCATGCGAAGCCCGAGGGCATTGCCGTCAGTATCGGCCAGGATCGCATGCATATGTATTTGAACCCCGGAGAGACCATTCGGACGCCGCGCGTCAATTTCCTCGGCTTCCTGGGGGATGAAGCCCATGGGCGCAACCTGTGGAGGCGCTGGTATCTGAAGCATATTCTGCCCAGGGAACACGGAAAGCCGTTGCCGCCAAAGCTGTGTCTGCACGATTGGCGACCTGACGGCACGGAATTCACCCATGCGACGGAAGGCAAGCAACTGGCCGCGTTGAATCAATACGTGGACCGGGGCATGAAGCCTGACATTTGGTGGTTTGATGCAGGCTGGTATCCTTGCGATCATTTCTGGCCGCGCACCGGCACCTGGGAGCATGACCGCAGCCGCTTCCCCAGAGGGCTTGCGCCGATTGGCGAGCGCTGCGAGGAGCTCGGCGTTCAGTTCCTCCTCTGGTTTGAGCCGGAGCGCGTTCAGGCCGGCACGAAGCTGGATGCGGAACATTCCGACTGGCTGCTCTATCCCGGCGACGAGAACGACGTCAACCGAGTCTTGAATTATGCCAATCCCGAAGCGTTGCAGTGGACAATCGATCATGTCGACCGCTTGATTAAAGAATACCGCGTCCACATTTACCGCCAGGACCTGAATTTCGACCCAATGCCCTTCTGGATCCGATATGAAGGCGAAGACCGGGTCGGCGCGATCGAAAACTTGCACATTCAAGGCTATTTGGCGTTCTGGGATGAAATAATTCGCCGCAATCCCGGCCTCTGGATCGATTCGTGCGCCGCGGGCGGACGCCGCAACGATCTGGAGACGATGCGCCGATCCGTGCCGCTGCACTATACGGACGTTGGCTATGGCCATCATCCGATCAAGCAGAAGCAGCATCGTTATATGTTCGAGTGGATTCCCTATTTCCGTGCCCATACGATGAACTGGGACAATGAGGAAGGCGCCTACGAGCCGGCGGGCAACCAGCCAATCGACGCTTATGCTTATCACGCGGCGATGGCACCCAGCTTAACTTCCATGATTCCGTTCGACGAAGAGACCGCCCGCTTCGAGCTCGGCAAACGAATGCACGTCCTCTGGCGGAGAGCCGCCGAGCTGATGCTGGAGGCCGATTATTATCCGTTGACCGATACGCGCAAGAGCGAAGAAGACTACTATGCGATGCAGTTCCACAACCCCGATAAGGAACAAGGCTTCTTCCAGATCGTGCGCAATACCCGGGCCGAGGATGACCGGTTTGTGCTTTATCCCAAAGGCGTGGACGCATCCCAAACGTACATTCTGGAAAATATGGAGACTGGCGAAAAGAAACGCCTGAGCGGCGCCGAATGGTTGCAAGGCTTCGAGGTCGCGATTCCCAAACGCGCCGGACAGCTGTGGTTCTATCGGAAGCAAGTCGGATAACGCGCAGCAAGCAAAACCGCCTTCGGCGTTCGTAGACGCTAGAGGCGGTCTGCTTGCTGCCTATCTATTTGCATTATTGCAAGAAAAACCTTGTGCTCGATCCTCCGTCCACCGTCAGCACTTGTCCCGTAACGAAGTCGGAGCCAGAAGAAGCCAGGAAGGAGACGACCTTCGCGACATCCGCCGGATAGCCGATCCGGCCTAGCGGGATTTGCGCGCCGATGGCGTCCTTGTCGTGCAGCGGATCGATCTTGGAGAACTTCTCGACTTCAGTCGCCCCGGGAGCGACGGCGTTCACTTGAATGTTATATTCCGCCAGATCGAGCGCAAGCTGCCTCGTCAGCGCGTTCATCCCGCCTTTGGAGGCGGCGTACGCGGCATAGCGCGGCATCGTCAACGAGCCGTGAACCGAGCTGATATTAACGATTTTTCCAGCGCCTTTCTTGACCATATCCGAGGCGCACTCCTGCGCGCAGAAAAACGCGCCCTTCAGATTCGTGTTCAGAATCCGATCCCACATTTCTTCCGTCACGTCAAAGAAGCGTTCTCTCGGGTCGATCGCGGAATTGTTGACCAAAATATCGACGCCGCCGAAATGATCCCTGATTTGCTCCGCCATTCCGCGGATTTCTCGGACATCGGATAGATCGGCCCGAATCGTCAGCGCTCTGCGACCTAATTCGCGTATGCTTTCAGCCGTCTCTTGCGCCTCGTTGGCGCTGCTGCGATAATTGACAACGACATCCGCGCCGTCCATCGCCAGTTGGAGCGCAACGCCTCTTCCGATGCCGATCCCCGAGCCAGTGACCAAAGCTACTTTACCGCTTAACATGGACATCCTCTCCCCCGCTTACACAATAAGAAGCTCTCCTTGCCGGAACAGGAACGGGTCCGTATCGGGGGCAAGCTTCTTCACGTATTCGACAAAAAGCAGCGGATCGCCGCCCGAATTGGCCGGAAGCATCCAGAAATGACACGGAGCGGCCCGAGCGGGACGGATGAGCCTCGTCGCTTCGGCCGCCTCCCGTTCATCCATATTGCCGAACTTTCCGTTGATGGGCACTAGCAAAAGATCGATAGAGACATCGCCGCAGTGGTCGCGAAATCGCGTGCCGAGATAACAGGTGTCGCCCATATGATAGATGGCTTTCCCCTCCGCACGCACGATCATGCCGATGGCATCCGGGGCCAGTTCTCCGTGATCGGCGCTTACCGCCGCCAGCGTAAAGGACGCCACCTCGACGATGTCGCCTGCGTTCAAGGCATGGCAGCGATCGCCGGGTACGCCCAGCTCCTTCAGTCGGCGGATCGTATCGGGCGGAGCGAAGAACGGGAACGACGCGGATGCCAGATCGCGCACGCAATCGGCATCCAGATGATCCTCATGATGATGCGTAAGCAAATACGCCGCAATATCCAATCGACCGAGCTCTTCGGGCGAGATCAGCGCGGGCATCAAGCGTTTGAAATCCGCCCCAAGCACTCGGCCGGCGTAATCCGTGACATAGGGATCGATCAGCACCGATTGCCCGGAGGGGAGCTGATAAATATAGCCGGCCTGTCCCAGAGACCAAACGGCGACGGTGCCGGAAGCCACCCTCGTCTCCCGCAGTTGCTCAAATAAGGAACTCAACTCCAGTCAAGCCTCCTCGTCGACGGTCCTATACGATTTGCCCCATTCTCTCAAACGTTGGTCGTAAACAGGATTAGCACCCTGTTCGGGCAAGCGCGACCAAACGGTGAAGATGACCAGTTCCTCGCTAGCGCTTCGATTCTCGATCGCATGCATCGAGCCTCCCGGAATAAAGACGACGTCTCCGGCCTCTAGCTCATGCTCGACGCCATCCAAGCGGACCATCGCGCGTCCGCGTTGAATCAAGTAGACTTCATCGTAATCGCTTCCGTGCCGATGATCCGCATGCTTGGCGCCGGGAGCGACAATCCCCATATTGATCTGAACGTTTTTCGTCGCCGAATTCGTATGGTCGATCAGCATCTTGGAGGAATACGTCTCATCGACAACCAACGTCTTCACTTTCGAGGCATGCACGACAGTTCCTGTGGCCATTGAACACACTCCTGCTCTTCATATTAAAATATCATTCTCGATGCACTAATCCAAATCGTGATGGAAGGAAGGAACCGGCTCAGGGCCATGATATGCGGCATAGCCTCCGTCGACCTGCAAGACGGTACCGGTAATGAACGAGGCGCGGTCGGAGCATAGGAACAACACGGCTTCCGCAATATCCTCCGGCGTCCCGAGACGAGCCTGCGGCGTCCTGCGCACCATGTCATCCAGATTCAATATGCCTTGGTCGAACGTCTCCCGGATGTTATCCGTCATGATGTAGCCGGGCGATACGCAATTCACGCGAACGCCGTCCAGCGCCCATTCGCAGGCCAGCGTTTTGGTGAAGCTTTCGACCGCCGATTTGGAAGTCGAATAAGGAAGCCGCTTGCTGATGCCTCCCAGTCCGTGAACCGAGGAAATATTGACGACGGCGCCGCTGCGCCGCTTCAACATCAGTCCGCCGGCCTGCTTGGCGCACAGAAACATCGATTTGATGTTCGTATCGAAGACGAAATCCCATTCTTCTTCCGTAAAATCCATGATCGGCTTGCGAATGGTCGACCCTACATTATTGATTAACACATCCAGGACGCCGAACTTTTCCCGAATCTTCGCAAACAGTTCTTCCACTTGATCCGCGGAAGAAACATCCGTTTGATGCCAGACGGCTCTTCCGCCCGAGCGATGAATGCCGTCGCACACTGTCTTGGCCGCCGCGCTGTCGAGATCGGCCACGACGACTTGCGCGCCCTCTCTGGCGAAACCCAACGCAATGCTCCTCCCGATCCCATTGCCGGATCCCGTAACCAATACAACCTGATTTGCAAACTGCATCCTGATTCATCCTTCCATGAAGTAACAGCTTATGTTTCGAGAAGATGGCATAGGTTCAATCCTTCTTTCGAAATTTAGTATACAATTTATATATTTTGTAGTCAATAAACCTAAATTTATTTTTGTATACATTTTTATTGAATTGTACACTTTATTGATGATATACTGAAACCGATTTTGTAGTTGTCGTACAGAATGGGGAAGAGGTGGAATCGCGGATGAATAAAAGATTGACGAATAAAGTGACTGTCATCACGGGAGCGGGCTCGGGAATCGGCCGGTGCTCGGCGTTGCTGTTCGCCCGGGAAGGCGCTGTCGTCGTCGTGAACGACTTAAATGAAGCGAACGGCCGTGCTGTCGTCACGGAGATTCAAGAGGCCGGAGGACAGGCATTATTCGTGGAAGCGGATGTGAGCGAAGCCGAATCGGTGAAGACGATGGTTCAAACCGTTATGGACGAATACGGAAAAATCGACGTTCTGTTTAACAACGCCGGCATCAGCAACGTCGGCGCGCTTCATGAAGTCGACGTCGAGCAATGGGATCGAATTATGAACGTCAACGTCAAGGGAGTTTTCTTGCCCTGCAAATTCTCGCTGCCCTTCATGATGGAAAGGTACGCCGGCACGATTATCAATATGTCCTCCTGCGTTGCCGAGATCGGCCTGGCGAGGAGAGCGGCCTATGGCGCCACCAAAGGAGCCGTGCTCGCATTGACCAAAGCGATGCAGGTCGACTACGCGCCTCACGGCATTCGGATCAACGCGCTCGTCCCGGGAACGATTATGACCCCATTTGTACAAAACTATTTACAGAACGCCTACGATGACCCGCAAGCCGCTATCGCTTCTATTAAGAAGCGTCAGCTCAGCGGAGAGCTCGGCACGCCGCAGGACGTCGCCTATGCCGCGCTCTTCCTGGCATCAGACGAATCGAAATTCATGATGGGCTCGCCGCTCTATATCGACGGAGGGGCCACCTTCGGAAAAGACGCCTAAGCCTGAACTACCGGAAGCACGCGGAAGAAACGAACGCCGAAATTCCCTAGTATTCGATTCTGTTCAACAAGTTCAACAATACGCTATCGGGACATCGAGCCTTCATTAACCTTCCGGAAGCGTCCCGCAAAGTGGATTACGAAGCCAAGCTCGTCATCGTCATAGGCAAGACGGCCAAAAAAGTGGCACAAGCGGATGCGCTGAACTACGTATTCGGATACTGCAATGTGAACGATTTATCCGCGCGCGACTTGCAGCTGCGCACTTCTCAGTGGCTGTTAGGAAATCCTGCGACGGCTTCTCTCGCTTGGTACTTACGTGGTCACCTCCGATGAAGTAGGAGTTCCGAACGACTGAAGATCCGAACGGTCGTGAACAGGGAAGTCCGCCAAAACTCCAATACGAACGACATGATCTTCCGATGCGACGAGATCGTCAGCTACATCTCGCGGCATTTCACCCTATCGCCCGGAGATCTCATTTTGATCGGTACGCCAGAAGGCGTTGTGCTCGGTTATCCACCCGAGAAACAAGTTTACTTGCAGGACGGGGATGTCGTCGCCGTCGAGATCGAGAAGCTGGGGGCGTTGACCAATCGCTTTGTCGCGGAGCGTTGATCCCCCCTATCTGACAGCCCCCTCAACCCTTAAGGCGTTGGGGGCTGTTAATTATATGCCGTTCACGACATGCTTCGGTCTTTGCCCTTCCAAAACCCGTTTAACCTCCAAAGCGGCATATTGCTGCAGCCTCGCTTTGGAATCCTCGGAATACCACGCCGCATGAGGACTCAGCAAGCACTGCTCCAGAGAAAGCAAGGGGTGATCGAGCGCCAGCGGCTCCTCCTCGAACACATCCAACGCAGCCCCGCGAATCGTCCCGTCCATGAGCGCTTGCACCAGATCGTCCGTCTGAATGACGCCTCCCCTGGAAGTATTAATCAGTATGGCCGTCCGTTTCATGCGTGCGAAGGCTTTTCGGTCAAAGAGATGCTTCGTCGCCACGATTAGTGGTAGATGGGAGGAAATGACATCGCTCTCTGCAAGCAGAGTATCGAAGTCCACCTTGCGCACCGCGAACGCCTGGAATGTATATGCAGGAACAAACGGATCATAGGCGATCGTATCCATATTGAAGCTTTGCGCTCTGCGCGCAACCTCTCGGGCAATATTGCCGAAGCCAGCCAAGCCAAGTACCTTGCCGCGAAGCCCCATAATCGTCCCCAGGCTGTCGATGGACCAGTCCCCCGTCCTGACGTTACGATCCATCTGGGGAATACGGCGAACCGCGCCGAGCAGCAGCGCCAGCGCATGATCGGCGACCTCTTGAATGCCGTAATCGGGAACGTTCACGACCATGATATTCCGTCTTGCGGCTGCCGCCGCATCCACGTTGTCGTACCCGATCCCGTAGCGCACGATGACCCTGCATTGCTTCAACTGATCAATAACCGCTTCCGTAAAGGGCGAATGATTCGTCAAAATGGCATGCGCCTCTCTGCAGAAGTCGATGAGCTCCGCTTCGGTATTGCAAAACTTGGCTTCCAAGGAAGAAGCGATCGGCTCGAGAATCTCCCGCTCATAGCTGTAATCCGGAAATCCGGGTTCGGTCGCTGCAATGGCAATACGATACTTCACATCCAACCCCCCATTATTATACGGAAATATATTTTAGTATACAATATTTTAATAATGTTAACAATAAAGACGAAACCGACGAAATTTTTGTTTTATAACCGAACGAAAGAAAACAACCATCGGCGACAATAACAGTCGGCAATGGTTGTTGGGTACACCGGTTTAATTGGATTACTCGTCGATCAGTTCGTTCTGTGCGTGCAAACATCGTCATTAACGCTTGCGGGCGATCACCGCTAACCGTCCGTTATCGGTCGAGTATTCGCACGTAGACAGGACGATAAGCCGGTCGCCATTCCGGGCGGTTACGCCAGTGTCATAGAGAGAGAGTTCTTTAATGTTCCGAACATACGAATCAAACTCCGCGGCTGTTCCGGTCTTCTCCACTTGGTAGTACTTGAAGACTTGGTCCGATTTGCGATATACCTCCGACAGAATGACGGCCACAATCTCGTATTCCGCCTTCTCGTACAGCGTGCTGAACCGAATCGTAGGATGCTCCCGATAATAGCTTTCCTTCTTGTAGTTCATCAAATCCGCAAACATCATGCCGCTTTTCATATTGTGGCCGTGAATGAGCAGCACGTCCGAATCCTGAATCCGATTGTGGATGTCAAGAAAGGGGAGGCCGTTGGGGTTCTCCTTCTTATCGAAATCGCGATGAAGATAGTACTCGCCATCCTGCTGGTTCTGCATGACAGGGTAATCGATTCGGGTATCGTCGATGGTCAGCCACCCGACGAGATCCGGGTTGCTCTCGTACAGCGCCTGAAGCTCCGGCAGGATGACCGGCTCGCTCTCCTTCCGGACGATCAGCGGGGAGACGGCCGCCTCCCCGCTTCTGTCCGGCGCTTTTTCCAACTGCTGCGCCAGCTCTTCGATCTGCCTCTGGGTCTGATCGTCCCGCAGGAGATTACGTGCAAGGCCGGCCACAGAGAAGACCAGCAGAAGAACGGAGAAGGCGATAAGAATTTTTCTGGTTTTGTTCATCTCTTATCGCCTCCTGTACTAATTGTAGGTTTTCTTTCTGAATGGCATAGCGATTCGAAGTCCGATCAAGGCGATCAGAGCCAGCGCCATGAAGAAGATAGTAGATGTGCCGCTGTCTCCGGTTTTCGGAACATCGTCCAGTTCGTCGTCTTCGGGCGGCCTGGCATCAATCCCCGGGTCCGTTTCGTTGTTGCCGCCCGGCGGATTGCCGTTGTCGGGATCTTGGTTGTCTCCGCCCGGCGGATTGCCGTTGTTGGTTCCGCCGTCGCTGCCGTCAGGCGGATTGCCGTTGCCGGCTCCGTCGTCCCCGTCTCCGGGAGGATTGCCGGTTCCATTATCGCCTCCTGGCGGATTGCCGGTTCCATTATCGCCGCCGGGAGGATTCCCGTTGTCGGTTCCGTTGTTGCCGCCGCCGGAGCTGCCGCCGGAACGAATCGGCTTCATTGGCACATCGTACCTTACAATATCAAAGTTGACAGAAATCGTATCACTCCTGTGCGTCTCGTATCCGTCCTTCGTTACGATCAGATAGTAATCCGCTTCAGGAAACACCATGTATGCGTAGAAGCCGTCTGCGTCGCTTTCCTGCTCCGGGCTCTCGTTGTTGTGCGGCGGGAAATTCGGAACCGGAGGAAGCGTTACTTTCGTACCCGGAAGTCTCCCGTTATCTCTATTCCGCTGCGTATCCGCATAATACAGCGTAACCTTGGCTCCTTCAATTTTCTTGCCAGTGACGGCATCTCCTGTCGTCTCATCATAAACCGTACCGTAAGGGTCGACCAATTCCTCGGAAATGTTCAATTCTCCGTCTTTCTTCACATTCAACTGTGCGACCTTGAAGAGCACTTCTTCGCCGTTGTCCGCTTTATAGCGAACTTGCATGGTGTACGTCTGCTCGCTTAGCCCTTCCACGGAGAAGGTGCCGTCCGGACCCATTGGGAACGCCGTGGGATTGATGTTCCCTCCGATATAATTGCCGTCCTTGTCCTTCAAATAAATATGCATCTTGCTGGTAACCGAATTGGTGAATAGCTCTGTCGTTCCATCCATCTGCTTGAACAGAACGATCCCTACCGCCGTAATGTCCGCCGGAACGGTCTCGTCCTTCACGCTGCTCTCCACGTTGGCCTTCTGCGTGAACTCGATAGGGACATCCTTCCCGCCGACGCGATACAGCTTCGTATACGTGATTGTATAGTCGGTATCCGCTTGGGCAGGGACGGAATATTCCCCATCCCCACTCGTATAGATGGTCTGCTTCTCGCCTGTCTTCACATTCGTCACGATGATTTCCGCATTCGGAATGACTTCACCTGTGTTGTTGTCGCGCAGCACGCCTTCCAGATACGGTCGGGTATTGACAAAGTGTGCTCTAGCCTCTTTGTCCTTCGGGATGCTGTCCGTGTGAACGAACTCTTTAGGATCCGTCACATATCCGTCTTTCGTGTATTCCACCTGGGTCACCGTATACGTGTGATCCTTCGGAAGACCTTTCACGAGGAACGTCTGCGCATCTGCAAGCTCGAAAGGGTCTCCACTCTTGATCGTACCTGTGCTTTCGTCCGACTTCACATAGTCGTAGGATCCGTTTGCTCCCTCGCCTGCGAAGGTGACCGTGTATCGGAACAGCTTCTTCTTGTCGTCTTCTTTACCCCTCACCTCGTTGCTGATGAGCAGGTCGCCCTTAAACACTCGCGTGTTCGTGAATGGAGCGTACTCGTCGCTGTCTTTCATGACTTCGGTATGCTTCTCAGGGATGGTCGTCACATATCGTTCAGTTTCGTAGTAGTCCGTCTGGGTCACGGTGTATTTCAGACCCTTAGGCAGCCCCGCTATTTCCAGGCTTTCTCCATGCTTGAGCGTGAAGCCTTCGCCGGACTTGATCTTGCCCGTGCTACCGTCCGACTTCACGTAAGAGTAGCTTCCATCCTCGCCGGTTTCTTCAAAGACGACGGTGTACTCGAACTCCTTCGTAAATTCGGCGCCGTTGCCCATGACCGTGTTGCTGATCGTCAGCTTTTTGACGGTCCGTTTATTGATGAAGTCCTCGCTGCGATCAGCCCTCGCCATGACTCTCTTATGAGACAGCTCCCCAGGGGTAGTCTCGTAGCCATCGTTCTTGTAACCGTTCTGGGTGATCGTATACTCCAGGTTTTCAGGAAGCCCCTTAATGGTAAAGGTCTCTTGATCCTTGAGCCTGAAGGTTTCGCCGGACTTGATCTTGCCCGGCGCGTCGCCCGAGTGCTCATAATCGTAGACTTGATCCTTGCCTGTGCCGTCAAAGGTTACGGTGTACTCGAACAGCTTGTCCGATTCCGCGCCGTCTCCTGTGACGGTATTGCGGACGACCAGATTGTTAACGTATCGCTTGTTGATAAAATCCGCTTTATGGTCACCTTTATACTCGATGGCGCCATACCGTTCACGCGTTCCCGGCTCAGTCGTGTAACCGTCAGGAGTGTAATCTGTCTGAGTTACCGTATAGACCAGACCTGCAGGCAATGCCGGCAGCGTCATCGTTTCCCCGTGCTTTAGGGTAAACTTGCCGCCGCTCCCGATCATCCCATACGAATTATCCGACTTCCGGTAACTGTACTCTCCGTCCTTGCCCTCGCCGTCGAAAGTCACGGTGTATTCGAACTCTTTGCTCACGCTGCTGCCGTTGCCTTCCACCTTATTGCTGATGGTCAGCTTTCCTTGGGCCGGCGTTGGTACAACCAGCGGATTGTTCGAATCCACCTTCTGCCCGTCTACAAGGACAGGCTTGCCTGGCGCATCGATGACGCGTACCCGGTATACCGTAGTCGTAGGCAAGTAAGTGAGGAGATCAATATACGTCTGCTTGAGCAAATAATCCCCCGGCACCTGAATAATGAAATTCGTCTTACCGTCCGTGCCCGTCGTTTTTTCCGCCATTACATTGTCTTCTTTATCCTTGGCCGGTGTTCCGTCAGGATTGAACAACTGGAATTTTACGTCCTTCAGCGGTGTTGTTCCGTCGGGGCCCACCTTCTTGAGGAAGAGCAGGCCGTTCTCATTAGCGCTTCCCGCCACATCGTTGGCATCCAGCGTAATAGTGCTATGCGCTCCGATCGGGGGAAGGTCTTCGTCGCCCATCAGCTTGATGGAGTTCCCGGCAGCCCCCGGCGACATACCCTGCGATTCGGTCTGGTATACGATCTGATAGAGATTGTTCGGATCGGTAAAATCAAACCTGAGCGTCGATCCCTCAGTTACCGGATCTATGCCTGCGGTGACCCTCACCTCACTATCCGGATCCTTAAGATTCAGCGGGCCACCGACACGCGCCAGGGTGCCGTCCGGCTTCAACTCGCCAGGATAGACAGCGATGTCGGAAGGTTCGAGAGATAGGCCGCCCTCTGGATTTTGGCGAAGCTGCAGCCCTTTGGCAAGGGTGTCCAGCAAATAGACGCCTTGCTTCATCACGAACGGAGGCGTGTAGTTCACCGTCCATTCCTGCACGCCGGAAACGGGCTTTTTCGCCGTCTTGCTCAGAGACTGCACACGTACAATAATTCTGTGTTCTTCGGTGGCGCTATAAGGCTTGTCTCCCCATTTCATGGAGAACACAGCTTGATTCTTACCGGCATCATTGTTGCCTAGCTGATAGGTCGCCATCTTGGCATTGGTCGGACGAGCCTTCACCAGAATGACGTAGGGGCTCTCCAGCTTGGAGAAGGTAAAGGTGCCTATATTGCCGTTAGGGTCGAAGCTTACCACATGCTTGGGATCGGTCGGCTGAAGGTTTGTACCTGTTGCTTGAACGTACAGGCCATAACCGCCCCCACTTGACCCTCCTAATTCAGCATTTGCATGATAGCCAGTAACACCAGTATAAAGACGATAGGCTTCACCTGAAGCGTATTTCACGAATTCCCAGCCTTCAGGAAGTGTATCCACCAGCTTGATGTCGCTGGCTACACGGGTGCCGCCGTCCTTGGCCATCTCCTCCGTATTAAAGCCCGGCATGTTCACTGCGAGCCGGAAAGTGACGGTTCGATCCTTGCGGTCGTAGCCTGCCAGGATATAATTGTTATCGCGGGAGTTGTCTATATACAAGTTCGGATCATTGACGACAATTGCCTTCGTCCATGTGCTTGCGCTCCAGTTTCCATAATTTCGGTTCCAGTCGGCAGCAATGTTTCCTAGCGCGTTGCCGTTCTCATTTACTGT
Organism: Cohnella sp.; assembly: GCF_041641335.1. Lineage (NCBI taxonomy): Bacteria > Bacillati > Bacillota > Bacilli > Caryophanales > Paenibacillaceae > Cohnella > Cohnella sp. The sequence goes on from NZ_JBEPYQ010000017.1 coordinate 77,763, forward strand.
ACTCGCATACAGCATCTCCTTGTTCAGCATCCGCACCCTGTTCTTGGTGGTGGCATCATATCTCCCCACATAGTCGTCACCATCGAAGAGCAGGCCGCGGTTGCTCCAATCGCTCCAATTGCCCCCCATATCTTGACGGAACAGGTTGTCAGGGTTGGTCGTGATGGATTCGAAAGAAACGCTCCCCGGCACATCTCCTTTATACCCTGTCACCTTGATAAGATCCGCCACCGGCTTGCCTTCCACCGTCAAGGCGATCACATCTCCGGTCAGTCCACTGCTCACAGTCAGCGTTTTGTCGCGGTATTTTTGCCAGAGCTGCTTATCGTCGATTTGACTCTTGATTGCGTTCAGGGTGTCCGACGATACTTTAGGATTGTCATCCAGATTATTCAGTACATCGAGAGAACCGCCGTGAACCAGCAAATCATAGACGACGGGAGCATCCAGATCATATTGCAGCGTCAAGTTGATCGTCCATTTGGCACCTGCATATAGCGTTTGAGCGGTGTTATTTCTTGCTGCAACGGTTTTCGTGAATGCATGTGCGCCGATTTTTACCTGCGCAGTGTCCACAACGGAAGCGGGAGCGTCCCAGCTGGTCGCATCGTTGTTCTGAATGGCGCTTCCTCCATCCATCACTTCCAATTCCCAATTGGCGCGGGCACTGTAGTCGAAGGTCGACTTGCTGCCGTCTGTCACCTTTGTCACAACGGTCATATAGAGGGGGCCGTCCAAATTCCCGCCAATGGCGGCTCCGATGTCGTACTCCCCTCCGGCGTTGCGGGTAATTGAGGTATTCGTACCGCTATCCCCATTCTTATAGGTAGCGGAAACAAATTCCGTCCCTGCAGGCAGCTTGTCTGTAATCTTAACGTTCTGCAAGCCGCTTCTGGACAGCACATTGTTATTATTGATCCTCTGGTTGACCACAACCGTCCAAGTGATGAGCGTATCGTTACCGCTCTTGCCGGGTTTGCCGCTCACCACAATCCAGTTGGGACGTATGGCAATCCGATGGGTATTGGACGAAGCTTTCACAACGGCATTGTCACCCAACAGCTTTGCGGTGTTATCCATGCGGTACCAGCCATACTGATCACCTAAATTGCCGTTCTTCTCATAATAATAAATATTTTTAGGAATCCACGTTTTGAAGGTGACGGTCGCCGTGCTTTTGACGTTTCCTGCAGTGGACGCATCTGGGAATTGATAGGAAAGTATGCCGCCAGCATAAGCAGGCTCTATCGCATCTTCTCCATCCACAATGAAGGACCCCGGCACATATACGCCGACATTCGCAAGCTCATCAGAGAAGGTTAACCCGTCCAGCGGCATGGGGATGGTTGTATCGTCCATATCGGTGGCAGATACTACCGCTCGCCATGTAATAGCGCCCTCATGAAACGAGGGGTTGTTGATCCCGGTGTCATAGTTGCCGTTGCTCAAGGAATTTAAAGTAATGGTATACTTCGGTACCAAATTCGAGTTGCTAAACTTATAATCCGATCCGAAAATGGACGTGTTTCCGCCGCCGCCGGGAGTCTGATCCGCCGCCTTGGCAGTAGCGGAAAAGCCGATTTTGACGTCGCGTCTACTGCCGTCATATACTGCGCCATCAAACGTAATTACGATGGAATCTTCAAAAAACTGAACGGTTGCAATATCCAAGCCACCCTGTTTGATGCTTGTAGGACCCGCAGGCGTCAAATTCACATCAGGGAAGTAGGTCGCCTTGTCCAAGATGGCATAATCTCCCTGCAGAATCACGCTTTCGAGCGGAGCATTGAGATCGTCGCCCCTGGTCGGTACGGCGATGTCCTCCAGGGCAAGGGTAAAGTTCTCCCGTCCGTTAATTTCGCCGCCCGCTGGAATGACAGCCGCAGGGCTGCCCTGGCTCACCGTGAGCTTGAATGCCGGATTGGCGTTCGTCAGCACCGCCGTTTTATCCGCCGGTTCCACAGCCAACGGCATAAAAAGAGCGCCCTCCGGCACGCCGTACACCGTTTCGGTCACCGACGGCTCGGGAGCCGTAAATTCGGGTTCGTCCAGCGAATTCGCCGCAGCGGAGAACGTCACCGTCTGCAAGGCCAGCACAAAGGCCAATAAGAAGGACAACGCCGTCTTGTACAAGTTTTGCTTTCCTCTCACGATCCAGATCTTCGACAACGAAGCCTTGTTTTTATGTCGCTTTTGTCTCACGGTCCATACATCCTCCATTCTATTTCCTAAAACTATCACCCCCGCTCGCCACGGTTTGTTCGGACTCTTTCCCAAAAAGAACCGATCGGGGCAAACGAGAGGTGGGGACATCCTCGCAGCAGGTCTTAAGCAGCTGTTCTAGCGTTCATCACAGTTCTCTCCTTCACTTTTTGCGTTCCCGTCAAGCGACAAAGAACGCCAAAATTCCACAGTATCTCCAGTCTATCACCCGTTCCTAGACAGAATCTCAACAAGGTCGTTCGGGGCAAAAAGCTCCCGGCAAGATAAAGGGAAGAGATCGCTCCCAACTGATGGATGCAAAAAGAAAACCCCCTCGGAGATAATCCGAAGGAGCTGCCCTGTTTAAGCCAGTATGGATCGAGCGATGGTTATGGTTCGAATAAAGAATTCCGAGCTGAGGGGGACTTGGCCAATTCCGACCGCGTCCCTTCATCCCTAGGGGTTCCCAGTCCCGAATTAGACAAGTCGTAACGGCTTACTTCTTCCCGACCGATCTCCAGCGCTCGTACCAGCGGACAATCTCGTCGCTGATCGACAGGTCCAGCTCCTTCTCCACCCATTCTTTCAGCATCCAATACTGCACCTCTACCCCTCTCTGGTCGCCCAGCGCATCGTAGAGCTTCATCAGGGCGAAATAGCTGTTCTCCTCCTCCGGACAACGGCGCTGAATGCGGCGGCGGATCTCGACAGCTTTCTCTCGCTGATTCGACTGTTCGTAGAATAGCGCGAGCTTGTTCATCTTATTCAGCCAGAACGTGCGCAGATGCTCGCGCTCGTGCTCTGCCCACAAATAGCCGTGAGGGGCAAAGTAATCCCCCGTATAGGCTTCAAGCAGGCGCTCGTAGGCGGCGGCCGTGCTTTCGTTCAGAGCGCCCAGCTCCGTCATCCGCCGCTCCCAAACCTCGGCATCCACGCAAGCTTCGCCGAGGTCCAGCCGGTAGCCCATTTCCAGTTCGCCCATGCGAACCGAGACCGCGTCGTCCATCTTGCAAGCCTTCAGCGTTTGGCGGATATGATAGATTGCCGTGTACAGATGCTGTGCCGCTTTGGTCTGTTCGACCTCGGGCCACAGCAGCTCCAGCAAGTCGCTTCTCCCGACCGCCCGATCCCGATGGTGGAGCAAATAGGCGAACAGCTCCTGCGCTTTGCTCGTCCGCCATCTCGGGACCTGCTCTTCCGAGCCGGGAAGCTGAAACCGAATCTGGCCGAGACAACGAATGAGGGGCACATTCGCCGCCAAGGACTGCCGGGCGGCTCCCGGGGCAGCCCGCTTCTCCCGCACCCTCTCCAACGTCTGACGCAGCCGCTGGTCGTTTACAGGCTTCATGATATAATCCAGAGCATACAGCTCGAATGCCTTCACGGCATACTGATCGTATCCGGTTACGAACACGATTTCGATGTTCGGTAGAGCAGTCCGAATGCGCTCGCCCAACCTCAACCCGTCTGTTCCGGGCATATGGATATCCAGAAAAGCGACGTCCGGCCGCAGCTCCGCGACCCCGCCGATCGCTTCTTCGGGATCGGTGTATTCGCCCACAATTTCCAGCTCTTCCATCTCTCTGTTCAGAGCTTTTCGCAAGCTTCTCAGCGCTAGCGGCTCGTCGTCGACCAATATTGCCTTCACTCCGGTTTCCTCCTTGACCCATGACTTACCCATCGGTGCCGGCAGGAAACATTATACCATCGGTTGTCAACTGTAGGACAAGTACACTCTCGGACGGCCCCCGTCGCTCCTGATCTCTTGCAGCAGATCGGTTCGAACGCCTTGAAGCATTTCGACTTCCGCGTTCGCGGCCGCCAGCAGGCCTCTCCGCCCGGCCTCGCGCAGGATCGCCTCGTCGTGCGTGGCGATGGAGACGGAGCTTCCGGAAGCGATTGCTCTTTCAACCAGACGCAGATAAGCTTCGGCGCTATCCTTTATGTCGCTCTCCGCCACTATCGCATGCCTTCCCTTTACGATGCGTACTCGGCCGGATAGCGGCAATAGATCGGCCATATCCCTCTCCGTGCGCTGCAGATTCGCCTGCAGCGTAATGCCCGCGCTCCGATATCGCTCGGCGACAGCCTTGTACATGGCCAGCACGCGGTCGGTTCTGCAAGGCTCCTCTGCATGGATCATGATCGACATCCCGTACACGGCCGCCTCTCGGATCAGCTCCTCCAGATTGCCGCGGGCAAACTCTTGATCGATGTCCAGGCCGATCCGGGACAGCGATAGCGAGATCGTCGACGAACGTCCGGCGCTGCCAAGCATATCGATCAGCCGGCGCAGCTCGTTCTTGACGGCCAAGCACTTCCCAACGTCGTCCGCCTCGCCCCCATCAAATGCCAGCGATACGCCGTAGCCGCAGTACAGAAGTCGGACGGCATCGTATACGGCGTCCCCCCTCCCCATTCCGACTTTCGGCACTCCCGATCCTTGCATCATATCCGGTCTCATCTTTTCTCCCTCTTTTTTTTCCGGCTTCTCAGCACTTAATGTATCGTGGTAGAGTGGTTGGTAAAAGGATCACTCGAAAGCAATTTTGACCATACCACTTTCAGCAAAGGAAGATGACCATGACTTGGACGGTTGTTGATCGCGAATCCGGAACGCCCTTGTTCCGGCAAATCTATGAGAGCTTTCGCAGGCGAATCCTGCAGGGAGAGCTGGAGGAAGGAGAGAGGCTGCCCAGCACGCGGGAGCTGGCCTCCAGCCTGCAAGTGTCGCGAACGGTTATCGTCGAGGCGTACGAGCAATTGCTCGCGGAGGGTTACATCGAAGGCCGGCACGGCTCCGGGACGTTCGTCGCGGAAGGAACTCATCTGCTGCAAGCCGCTCCCGCGGGTTTAGCCCGATCGGTCTCGGCCGTTCCGCCGCAGTCTTTCGAGGGCGCCCCTGCCCGAAAAAGGGAGCTGATCGACTTTCGCCACGGCATTCCCGCCCTCGACCTGTTCCCAAGGAAGCTGTGGGGAGAGCTGGCCAAACGGATCTGGGCCGACGCCTCCGCGGAAGCGTTCGGGTACGGCCGCCCGGAGGGCCGGCATGAGCTGCGCAGCGTGCTCGCCCGGTACTTGCGCCGGAGCAGGGGCGTCGTCTGCGAGCCGGAACAGCTGCTCGTGACGACCGGGGCTACCCAGGCAATCTCCTTGATCGCCAAGCTGCTGCTGACCGGAAAGTCGGACGTCCTGATGGAGGATCCGCTTACCTACGAGATCCATACGATGTTCTCGCTCCCCGGAGCGAAGCTCCATCCGATTCCCGTCGACGAGTCCGGCATGATGACCGAGCTGCTGCCTGCGGGCATCCACCCCAAGTTCATCTACGTCACGCCGTCCCATCAATTTCCGATCGGGGGCGTGCTTCCGATCCAGCGGCGCGTCCAGTTGATCCAGTATGCGGCCCGGACCGGAAGCTACATCGTCGAGGACGACTACGACAGCGAATTCCGCTACGAGAGCGCGCCCGTCAGCTCTCTGCAAGGACTGGACCCGGAACGCGTCGTCTATATCGGCACGTTCAGCAAAATTCTGTCCCCGGCGCTGCGCATGGGCTACGTTATCCTCCCCCCGTCTCTCGTGCAGAACGCCCGGAGCTTGAAGTGGCTTACGGATCTCCATACGCCTTCCCTGGAACAGCTCGTCCTGGCCGAATTCATTGAGGAAGGCCATCTGGACCGCCATATCGCGAAGATGAAGAAGCTGTACCGCAAGCGCCGGGACTTCCTGATTAGGCAGCTGCGCCATGCGTTCGGCGAAGCGGTGAACATTCTCGGCCATTCGACGGGGATCCATCTCGTCGCCGAATTCGCCGGAATTTCTTTTACGCCCAAGCTGCTGTCCGTCATCGAAGACAACGGAGTCAAAGTGTATCCGGTTACTGTGCATGCCTTCCGCAAGGACGTCCAGAAACGGCGAATCATTATCGGGTACGGGAATTTATCCGAAGAAAGAATAGCGGAAGGGATTCGAAGATTAAGCGAATTGTTAAAGAAATAATAAAATCTCGCATAGGACTATGACAAATATTGTCGAAATTTATACATTATTGATGCTCTCGTGGTACATTAGACTTAGATGCATAACACTCGACTTGCGAGGTGTACGATGAAGCCGGCGCTCAGAATATTGGCTTTGGGAGCGTTTGTATTCCTGTTTATACTTGCGCCTCAGCATGCCAGTGCCCAGCATCACCCGGTTACGATCCAGCATTGGCAGATTCACTATATTCCGGAACAAGGATCCCTGAACATGCCCTCCCCCGCTCGGGAGAATTGGCAGGACGCCGATATTTACGATCCCAAGACGACTCTGCCCAAAGGGAGCCGCGGCGTATGGATCCGGCTTGAGCTGCCTCCAACCTCGGACTGGGTGAATCCGGGCTTGCTGGCGGACCGTTTATATGCGCAAGACATCTCCGTCTATCGGGGAGACCAGCTTCTGCTGGAATCGACGCGGGCGTTCGCTTTCGATTTGAACAAGCTGATTTTGCCCGTAGCGCCGATTCCGGAGCAGACCGATCTGTACGTCCGCCTCCTGGTGACCGGCGAGCGCGCCGGCCTGGTCGGAGGCATCCGGATCGACGACTTCAACGAACTCTCCGAGCGCTTCATTTCCCGGGACATCCCCGATGTGCTGCTCGGAACGGGCATCGCTTTTCTGGGCTTGGTCATGCTCATCTGTACCGGTTACTTGCACCGCAGGCAGCGCAGCACGTGGATCTCTCTCTGCCTGATCGCCCTTACGACGGGAATGCTGATGATTTTCTATTCGCCGCTCCCTTACATTTACTTCAAAGAATACGGCCGTCTGCTGTCGTACTTATTCGATGCGTCGATGTTCGTGCTTTTCCCGTCGCTGATCTACTATATCGATCAGATGTTCGAAGGGCAGTTCCGCTTTTTCACGAAGTTTCGCTACTTTCAGATGGGGTATTCGGCCCTTTGCCTGATCGCGCTGCTCGTCTATGCGTTCACGAACGGCCGCTTCTTCGAGCCCTATTACTTGATCTCGAACCGCATTTTTGGATTTCTGATTCTGTTCCAGCTCGTTCTCGTTCTCTCCTTGTCCATCATCCATGCGCTCAGGGGAAACAAGAACGCCATCACCTTATCGATCGGAATGTTTCTGCTGGCGGTACTCGGAACGACCGACATGGTCATCTACTACTTGAGCGAGCGGACCTATACGCTGTTCCTGTGGAAATTCGGCGTGGTCGGGCTCATGGTGACTCTCGTCATCATTCTCGCCAGGCGAATCTCCGCGGATTACGGCATGCTGGTCAACTATTCCAAGAAGCTGGAGCTGTACAACCACAGGCTCGAAAGAACGGAGAAGCTGAAGATCATCAGCGACCTCGCCGCTTCCGTAGCCCACGAGGTCCGCAATCCGCTTCAGGTGACGCGGGGCTTCCTGCAGCTGCTGTCGGGCAAGTCGGATGGAAAGAACAAGCCGTTCTTCGATATGGCAACGAACGAGCTCGACCGCGCGGCCGCGATCATCACCGACTTCCTGACCTTCGCGAAGCCGGAGATGGAAGCCGTTTCGCTGCTGGATCTGTCCGAGGAATTGCGTAAAATCGAGACGATGATGAACCCGCTTGCGGCGATGCACGGCACGGTTCTCGTGTTCAGCTCGCAGCCCGGCCTTTATTTCCACGGAAATTCTTCCAAGCTAAAGCAGGCGTTCATCAATGTGATCAAGAACAGCCTCGAAGCGACGGGAACGAACGGAAAAATCGAAGTGACGGCTTTCTCCGAGAAAGAGGACATCATCGTCCGGGTGAAGGACAACGGCGAGGGGATGGAAGAAGAGCAGATCGCCAAGCTGGGAGTGCCGTTCTTCTCGACCAAGGCGAAAGGCACCGGTCTCGGTCTTATGGTCACCTTCCGCATCATCGAGGTTATGAAGGGCTCTATCGAATTCCGCAGCGTCAAGCAGCAAGGAACCGAAGCGATCATCCGGTTCCCTCTGGCCGCAGCCGCTAAGGAGCGCGACTCGCTAGGCGGCGCCGGCGCCTGACGGGTTCTCCAGTCTTGCGATGGCGCAGCAGCCACCCCTTACTTCGATCCGGTACAGGCTCCGTTCCGGAGCCTTTTAAGGGATGCTCCCGCGCGCTCATCTTATCGAGTAATCCCTATCCGAACGGATAATGACACTTATCAGGCTATTCAGAGACTCCGTATCCCGGGGAGTTGGATGCCTCGCCAGGCGCTTACATCGCATTGGCCATATTCATTATCCCCCACTGCAACCACAGTGCCGTCCGATTTAAGCCCGACGGTATGGGCACAGCCCGCCGCAATCGCCACAATCCCGCGCCAATCACTTACATTGCATTGACCATACTCATTCCAGCCCACAGCCGCCACAGTACCGTCCGATTTAAGGCCGACGGTATGACTACTGCCCACCGCAATCGATACAATATCGCGCCAGCCGATAACTTCGCATTGGTGATATCGATTATTACCCACAGCCGCCACCGTTCCGTCAGATTTAAGCCCGACGGTATGAAGGTACCCTGCGGCTGCCGCCACTATGCCGCGCCAGCCGTTTACTTCGCATTGGCGATATCGATTATTACCTACAGCCGTCACCGTTCCGTTCAATTTAAGACCGATGGTATGCCAGTCACCCGCCGCGACCGCCACAATTTCTTGCCAGCCGCTTACCTCACATTCACCTTCATTATTTCGGCCCACCGCTACTACCGTGCCATCCGATTTAAGCCCTAGGGTACGACACCAACCTGCCGCAACCGCTACAACATCGCGCCAGTCGTTTACATCGCATTGCTCATGCTTATTCCAACCCACAGCCAGCACCGTTCCGTCAGATTTAAGACCGATTGTATGAGCATTACCCGTGTTCGTCGCCATATGAACATTACCAGCCGCAACCGCCACAATATCGCGCCAGCCGCTTACCTCACATTGGCCATATTTATTGTCGCCCACAGCCGTCACCGTTCCGTCAGATTGAAGACCAACGGTATGACGACGACCCGCCGCCAGGGTATCTTTAGGGTAATGCTTCGTCCTTAACGCCGCTTCATTCGGTGTAATGTAATCCATGTCTGACCTCCTTCAAATAATTATTAAATATAAAAAAGAACCGAAAGCCAAGCTCCGGTTCTTTCTCTATGCATTGCGCTGTTCTACCACACGATGTTGGGAGCTGGGTCTACGCCGACTTCCTCTGGCTTCGGAGGGATAACCAGATAGTACTGCGACGAGGTCTCTTCGACCGCCTTCAACTCGATTCCGGCGGGAATCTGGACTCCGAACGCGGCTTTAATCGCTTCCTTGGGATCGCTCAGCAGGCTGCTCTTAAAAGCGGGATCTTCCCAAGCCTTCTTGATAATCTGCACCTTAAGAGATTCCAATGACATGATAGCACAACCCTTCCCAAAATGTGGTTATTACCTCTACCATCATACCATGGACACTGGCCTAAAGTCCTCATTTTTTTGCTAGATTCGACAGTAGAACGGACAATCCGCCCTCTAGCGCCAGCTTTTCCTCGAGCTCTGCCGCTCCTCGCGCATCCCTCTCAAGTCCTATGACGATTTCTTCGTGAAAAGAAAGCAAAGCCCGCGGCACATTGGGCAGCTTCGTCAAGGCGGCATGATGATCCCGCGCGATTCGCGCCAAGTCGCGCAAACATCCGTTACGATAGACAGCCTGATTCACCGCCCGTTCGTCGAGCGGCTGTTCCGCCGCAGGCGGGAGAGTGCGCCGCACGAGCGTCAGAAACGCGTTGCGCTTCTCCCCGTCCTCCGCCAGATCCTCTCGCCAGTCGGCCCAATCGTCGGAAAGCTGCAGCGTTGCCAGCACGAGGTCGACCGCCTCCTCCGTCTGCCGAAGACGGTCCGTCTGGCCGGACAACAGCAGCAGACCGGCAGCGCACAGCTTAACCGGAGCCGATTTGCGCGCCAGCGCGGCGGGATCGCCGGGCTCGGCAAGGCGCTCGCCCTCCTCCGATACCGCGGCGGCCCAGTCTGTCAGATACGCTCCATACCGCTGCCAGAGCGAAGAGCCGGTCGGAAAATGACGTTCATATCGCCTCCGAAACCCTTCATAGAACATCTGCCCCAGCGCCAGCGAGCGCCTCGTTTCTCCGACGCCCGCAGCAGCCGCGGCATCCATCGCGTCGTCAAGCAGGAAAAAGTGCAGCATTGCATATACATTGCCGATCGCAAGATCCCGGCACAGCTCGTCCCCGCAGCCGGTCTGCTCCTTCAGCCACAAGGGCAGCAGGAAGCAAATATAGTTGGTTCCCCCGTCCGCGCCTCTCCCGTTCGAAGACACCGGATTAAACTTCTCCAGCAGCGCTGCCGCCAAGCCGGTCAAAGAAGCGGGCAATGCCGGAAGGCCGCCGGACGCTTCCGCGAAAATACGTGCGACCTCCCCCTCGTACCGTCCCATCCATTCCGCCCGCGTGTCGCTCATCCGTTCCGCCTCCGTCAAGTCCCCGGCCTCGCCCGGAGCAGATGCACCATTTTCAACATATGGCTTTCCTTGTTTACGATCCGGATTCCCGCCCTCGCGAGCAGCCCGGGGATGTCTCTCGTATGATGACAGCCGATCGTGCGGTACAAGAGAGGGTTGAGCAGCCTCTGAGCCGCGGCGACTAGCGTGTGAGAGCTGATGCCGTGCTCCATAAGCAAGATAGTCCCGTCCGGCTTGCACCAGAGGCGAAGCTTCTTCATCACGCCCAGCGGATTCTCGTAGCTGCAGAAAGATAGAGTCGATACGATCGTGTCGAAGGAATGCTCCGGAAACTCCAGCCGGTCGATATCGGCCAGCATGAACTCCGCATCGAGACGGCATTCCTGCGCGGCCTCTCTAGCCTTGTCCAGCATTTTCGGACTGAAGTCCGTCGCGGTGACGCGCACTCCGGCCGGGTAATATCGGAAATTGGCTCCGGCGCCCACAGCCAGCTCCAACACGCTGCCCCGCGCTTCCCTCAGCAGCTCCGAACGCCATCTCCGCATGGCCGCGCTTTCCTGTTTTCTGCCGTACTGCGCGGCCTGCCGGTCGAAGAGCCGAATCTGCCTCTCTTTATCCAACGGGCGATTCCCCTCCTTCTCTCTCTCTCGGCCTTCCAGCCTCACGGCGGTCAGACCAACTCTTGTACGGTCGGATAGAGCGCTGCCGCTTTTTTTCTGAATTGCTGTACGAAGGTCCATATCTGCTTCTGCAGATCCTTGTAATCCTCGGGCAACGGAGCGGATTTCAAACTGTCTATGTCCGCGGTCCGCAGAATAATCTGGCAAAATCTTAGTAGCGTCAATTACCCCCACTTAACTTCGTTTGAAGCGGGGGCTTGTGACTGCCCAATCGTGCAATCGTCTTACGACTCCGATCTCTTGGCGTTCGCATGCGAACGTGGCGTCACATCTGCAGCAAGCCTTT
>NZ_JBEPYQ010000018.1:0-89009 GCF_041641335.1 Cohnella sp.
TCGGCAAGAGGCTGGGAACGGAGCCGGTATACACGGGAACGGAGTCCGACAACGCGCTGCTGAACAACGCGACGCAGTGCCATCAACGGTTCGGCTATCCCGGCGTCTCGCTGCTGCAAATGATCGACTGGGTCGCCGATTGGGTGGAAGCCGGCGGAGCGACGCTGAACAAGCCGACGCATTTTCAGGAACGAAAGGGGAAGTTCTGAGCGATGAGCGGAAAAAGGGAGCTGACGCCCGAGCAGAAACGGGCGCTTCATGACGGGCTGGTCATTCCGGCCCATCCGTTGGCGTTGGACGAGAACCGCCGTCTGGCCGAAACGCGCCAGCGGGCGTTGAGCCGGTATTATATCGCGTCGGGAGCGGGCGGCATCGCCGTCGGCGTTCATTCCACGCAGTTCGAAATACGCGATCCGCAGCACAGGCTGTTCGAGCGAGTGCTGCGTCTGGCTTCCGAGGAAGTGGAGCGGGCTGAGCTGCGGCGTCCGTTTATCCGCGTTGCCGGCATTTGCGGGCCGACGGAGCAGGCGGTCGCAGAGGCGGAAACTTCCGCCGCGCTCGGTTATGACGCCGGTTTGCTCAGCATGGGCGGATTGCGGGATTGGACCGAGTCGGACCTTCTGAAGCGGACGGAAAAAGTAGCGGAGGTGATGCCGGTCGTCGGCTTCTACTTGCAGCCTTCGGTGGGAGGTCGAACGTTCAGCTTCGACTTCTGGCGGGCGTTCGCCGATATTCCCGGCGTCGTCGCGATCAAGATGGCGCCGTTCAACCGCTACCAGACGATCGACGTCGTGCGCGCGGTCTGCTATTCCGGGCGCAGGGACGACATCGCGCTGTATACGGGGAACGACGATAACATCGTCAACGATTTGCTGACCGTTTACAAGTTTCAGGTGGAGGGCCGCGTCGTGGAGAAAAGAATCGTCGGCGGGCTGCTCGGACATTGGGCGGTCTGGACGAACAAAGCGGTCGAGCTGTTGGAAGAGATCAAGCGCGTACGGGAACAAAGGAGCATTCCGCCGGAATGGCTGACCCGCAACGTCGAAGTCACCGACGCCAACGCGGCTTTCTTCGACCCGGCGCACGGCTTCGCAGGCTGCATTCCGGGCATTCACGAGGTGCTGCGCAGGCAGGGGCTGCTGGAGGGAACGTGGTGCCTCAACCCGCACGAGCAGCTGTCGGAGGGACAGAAGGAACAGATCGACCGCGTATACCGGGATTACCCGCATCTGAACGACGACGATTTCGTGCGTCGAAATCTGGCCGAATGGCTGGCCTGAAGGTTGTGAGCGGAAAATGCGATTCAAAGACGTTTTTTCGATCATTGGGCCGAGCATGATCGGCCCGTCCAGCTCGCATACGGCCGGGGCGGTCCGGCTCGGAAGAGTCGCGCGCGAGCTGCTGGGCGAGATGCCGGAGGAAGCCGAAGTCGTCTTTTATGGCTCGTTCGCCGCGACGTACGGCGGGCATGGCACCGACGTGGCCGTCGTCGCCGGGCTGCTGCGGTTCGGCACGGATGACGAGCGGATTCCGGACGCTTTGCGGGAGGCCGCGGAGGCCGGCATGAAGGTGACCTTCCGGACGGGAGCGGGAGCGGCCGTTCATCCGAATACGTTGTCCGTTGAGCTGCGTGAGGGCGAGCGCTCTTGCCGGATGACCGGCTGCTCGATCGGCGGCGGCAACATCGAGGTTGTGGAGGCTAGCGGCTTCGATCTGCGCTTTACGGCCGATTATCCGACGACGATTGTGTTTCACGGCGACCGCCCCGGGGTGCTTGCGGACATGACGCGGCTGCTGAGCGGTGCGAACGTCAACATCGGCTATATGGACGTCGACCGGAAGGGCCGGCTTGGAGAGGCGGCGACGGCGATCGAGACGGACGGGGGGCTCTCCGACGATTTGCTCGCGGATATTCGGCGGCTGCCAGGGGTGAGCGGAGTGAGCTATATCGACCTGAATGGCGGTGCAAAGACATGAGGTTCCGTACTTTGAACGAGCTGGCAGAGCTGAGCGTGCGCGAAAGCAAGCCGATCTACCGGGTGATGCTGGAGGATCAAGCGATGGAATCCGGACGGACGGCCGAGCAGGAATGGGACAAAATGAAGCAGTACTACGGCATCATGAAGGAGGCCGTACGAAAGGGGGCTGCGGCGGAAGGGGGATCAAGGAGCGGGTTGACCGGAGGAGACGCGAAGCGGGCGCTGGCTTACGCTCGTCAGCCGGATTCGTCGCTTGCTCGCGATGCGGGCACGGCGATGGCGTACGCACTGGCTGTGTCCGAGGTGAACGCCTCGATGGGGCGCATCGTCGCCACCCCGACCGCAGGCTCCTGCGGCGTCATTCCCGGCGTATTCGTCAGCAGCCAGGAACGGTTCGGCTGGAGCGACGATCATATGGTCGGCGGGCTGTTCTGTGCGGGAGCGATTGGCTACGTCATCGCCAACAATTCTTTTATTTCCGGGGCGGAGGGCGGCTGCCAGGCGGAGATCGGCTCGGCGATCGGCATGGCCGCGGGCGCTCTGACGGAACTGAAGGGCGGCAGTCCGGCGCAAGTGGTGCACGCGGTTGGACTCGCTTTGAAAAACACGTTGGGATTGATCTGCGATCCGGTGGCGGGATTGGTGGAAATTCCGTGCATCGTACGTAACGGCTTCGGTGCAGTTAACGCCCTGGCTGCCGCCGATATGGCGCTGGCGGGCGTTCGGAGCGTCATTCCTTCGGATGAGGTCATTCAGGTGATGCTCGAGGTTGGCAGCGCCATGCCGGACATTCACCGCGAGACGGCGAAGGGCGGCTTGGCGCGGACGCCGACCGGCAGAAGGCTCGCCGAGCAGCTTGCGGCGGGAACGGGGACGCCGGGCGATAGAAAGGATGGGGAGAACGATGGGGACGGAGGACATCTATAGCGGTTTGCGGGCTTCCGCCGGCGCGATCGAGGAGGAACTGATCGCGCTGCGCAGGAAGCTTCATTCGTATCCGGAGCTCAGCTTCGAGGAGGAGCGCACATCGGATGCCGTTGCCGAGTGGCTGAACGGCCTGGGGCTGGACGCCGTCCGGCGGGGCGTCGGCGGGCACGGCATCGTGGCCGAGCTTGCCGGCAGCCGGCCCGGACCGCGTATCGCCCTGCGTGCGGACATGGACGCGCTGCCGATCCGGGAGGAGACCGGCCTGCCATATGCTTCGCAGGTGCCGGGCGTCATGCACGCTTGCGGGCATGACGCCCATACGGCGATGCTGTGCGGCGCGGCCCGATTGCTGGCGGACCGTCGGGACCGGCTGGCGGGAAGCGTCCGGTTCCTCTTCCAATCGGCGGAGGAGATCAACGCCGGAGCTAAGGCGATGATCGAGCAGGGGGCGCTGGAGGGCGTGGACGAAATTTACGGTCTGCACAATCTGCCTACGCTGTCTGCCGGTCAAGCGGGTACTCGCTTTGGAGCGTTGATGGGGTCCGTCGATCAATTCGAGGTGACGGTGACCGGCCGGGGAGGACATGGCGCGCTTCCCGAGCAATGCGTCGACCCAGTCGTGGCGGCGTCGGCGATCGTGATGGCGCTGCAGACGGCAGTCAGCCGCGAACTGTCCCCGTTCAGTCCGGCCGTCGTGACGGTTGGCAGCGTGCATGGCGGCGCGTCCTACAACGTGATCCCCGAGCGGGTGGAGCTTGCCGGGACGGTGCGGACGTTTTCCCCCGACGTTCAGGAGCAGATGCCCGATCGGCTCGCCAGGCTGGCCGGGCGGATAGCGGAAGCCTACCGGTGCACGGCGGAGCTTCATTATATCCGGCATGTGCCGGTCCTGCTTAATCACGATGATCAAGTACGCCGAGTAGAGGAGGCGATAGATGCGGTCCTGGGTCGGGACAACCGGATCGAAGCGCCTCCGGTGCTGGCCGGAGAGGACTTCTCCGTCTATCTCGGGCGTGTGCCGGGCTGCTTCTTCTGGCTTGGTTCGGGACCGGAGACCGGCGCAGAGCAGGCATACGGGCTGCATCATCCCCGGTATACGCTGAACGAGGGTTGCTTGGCGAAGGGGGCGGCTTTGCTGGCCGCGATCGCAATTCGCAACGAGTTTCCTGATGCGAATTTACATTCGGATAACAAAAAACGGAGCCGAAGCTAATGGTGCCGTGTTATTTTTGAAGAAATAACGGAGCTCGTTAGCCGGGAAACGTCGGGCGGAGGTTGGCGACATGGTGGGGAACGAAGGTTGGTTGGAACGGAGCATTTTGCGGCATTGGCGAAGCAAGGACGGAACTCCCGGACATTGCGGGCTGTTCGTCGTGCGATGGGAAGCCGATCCGGAGAAGCCGGGCAGTTCTCCCCTAAGGGTCGCCCGCTTGCTGAGTGCGATCGGGCTGCGGCTGTCGAAGCTGTCGGATTCGGTACGGGGCTGGACGCTGGCCGGCGACGACTTGATTCTGGCCGCGTCCTTTGCTCCGGAGGAGAACGACGACCGGACGTCCGGCGACGTATCCTCGGGCAGGATGGCGTTCCTCATCCGGGACACGGCGCAGCGCGTGCTGCTGGAATTCGGACAAGCCGAGACGATGCGGGCGGGCGGAGGCATTCGCTGCGGCTTCGGCTGGGTCGCGGGACAGGATGGGCGGACGATTCCGATGCCCGGCAGTCCGCGCGAATGGGAAAGCGCGCTGCTGGCCGCATACGAAACGGCCTTGAAGCGGATGCTGTTCTCTCCCGCGCCTTTGATCCGGTTTCCCTTGGACGAATTGCGCGAATCGTTGTCCGGTTTCGAGTTCGAAGTGCGCTACTTGCCTATCGTCTCGCTGCTGGACGGATCGCTGTACGGATACGAGGCCATTCCGGTCGGCGCTCGCAGAGGGGAACGGATCGACCTGCGGGCTTTCTACGCTCAAGCCGACCAGTCCGGCAAGCTGTTCGAATGGGACCGCCGCTTCCGCGAAGCGGCCATTCGGCGTTTGCCGTCCCGCAACGGGGACGTTAAGCTGTTCCTGCCCGTTCCGGCCAAAATCATTTACGATCCGCGGCTCTATCCCGGAAGCACGCTTCGCAGAATCGAGGCGGCCAACCTGCGCCCGGAGCACGTTGTGCTCGTCCTGATCGACGGGGATAACGAATCGGCGGCGATAACGCGTTCCGCCTTGAAGCATTACCGCCATCAAGGCTTCCGCATCTCGATCCCGGGAATCCGTCCGGAGCTCGAGTCGCTGCGCAAAATGACGGACCTGCACCCCGACTACGCGCTTTTGGACGTCGATTGGATTCGTGGGGAGACGCCCGACTCGGTTGAGGAGAGCATGCTGCAGGCGCTGATCGCCTTGGCGCGCAAGGAGCAGATCGTCTTTATCGCCGGAGGGCTCGATCGGGAGCCGCTGCTGCCGGGCCTCGTCGCCAGCGGGATGCATTACGCGCAGGCGGAGAAGCTGGCCGAGGAAGGAGGTGACGGCGATGCCGAACCGGGTCGTCGGATCGCCGAGATGCAAGTCCGCATTCGGACCGAGGTCGGCAAGCGGTTCAAAGGGGCGGCGGGCACGATGGCCGTGTTGGCCAATCCGGTCAAGCAGTTCAGCCGCAATACGCTCGTGTCGGAAGTATCGCGACACTTTGAGCTCCACCGCGAAGCGCAGGGCGTCGTCATCTCGGAGGGCGGCAAGCCGATCGGATTATTAATGAAGGAGAAGCTGCTGCAGCTGTTGTCCGGC
The DNA here is from genome assembly GCF_041641335.1 of Cohnella sp. Classification (NCBI taxonomy): domain Bacteria; kingdom Bacillati; phylum Bacillota; class Bacilli; order Caryophanales; family Paenibacillaceae; genus Cohnella; species Cohnella sp. Next base: position 5,681 of record NZ_JBEPYQ010000018.1, read on the forward strand.
CAGTTCGGATTGCCGCTCTATTGGAACAGGCCCGTAGGCAAAATCATGGATACGCACCCGGTCATCGTCGAAGAGTCGGTCGTCGTGGATCAGGCTTCGCAGATGGCCATGGCCCGCGAGCCGGACAAGCTGTACGACGAAGTAATCATTACTCGAGACGGACAGGTGGCGGGGATCGCCTCGATCCGATCGATGCTGGAATGGGTGTCCCAGGCCCGAGTGAAGGACGCGCAGTGGGCGAACCCGCTGTCCGGGCTTCCGGGCAACGAGCCGATCCGCAGGGAGATGAACCGCAGGCTCGCGGAAGGTCGGCCGTTCGCGGTGCTGTACGCGGATTTGGACCATTTCAAGTGGTACAACGACCAGTTCGGATTTCAGCGGGGAGACGACGTCATCCGCTATACGGCGGAGATGCTGATTCAAGTGGCCAGGGAGCGTCCGAACGGCGATTGCTTCGTCGGCCATATCGGCGGCGACGACTTTATCGTGCTGTCGTCCGGCTTGGATGCGCACGAAGCGGCGCACGAGACGATCGCCAAGTTCGAGCAAGGGATCGGCGCTTACGCTTCGGCGCATTCGGGACCGGCATTCGATCGCTCGGGCCAGCCGCTCGAGGCGCCGGCCTTGTCTTTGTCCCTGTCGCTGCTCCTGTGCCGATCGACGGCGGGTTGGACGGCGGAGGCGCTCTCGGAGAGGGCGGCGCAGCTTAAGAAGCAGGCGAAGCGGGAGCGGGGCAATTCGATCGCATGGGAAGAGCTCGGGGAGCGCGAGCCGTCGGATCTGAAGCCGGAGCTGGAATTAACCGGGCGTTAACGTAAATGAGGAATTTCGTTAACACAACCTTGCTACATTTAAAAGCGCGGTTATTTTCACGAGGAAGCTGGTGTTCAATCGTATGGCAACGTCCTGGTTCGGCATAGATCAACTCATCGATCGAATCGAACATCATCCTTCTATCGGTCTTATCGGCATCGATCTTTCCGAGTGGAGCGGCGGCTTGGCGTCCAAGTTTAGAGAAAAAGGATTCGGATGGGAGAACTGGCTCGCCAGATCGATGAACCGAAGCGACTTGTGGTTCGGAGACGTGGTGTCGGGACATCTCTGGTTATATGCCGGCATGCCGGCTTCTATGCGGGAAGACGAGGCAGATTCCTATTTGCGGGCGATGGCCAAGCGGGTCAGGGAAGCGATCGCCGCGGAATCGGTAGGGAAGGCCGGGCAGACCCCGACGACTTCCGGCCAGAAGGAGCGGGGCATCGGTTACGCCAGCCTGCAGGGGCTTAAGTCGGACCCGATTAAGGACGTCGTCTACGACGGCGTCGTGAAAGCGACGGAGAGAATTCGGGAATCGCTCAACGGGCACAGGGATTGGGAGCTTCGCTGCGAACTGGAGCGTCTGCTCGCGGAGAGCAGCATCAAGAGCGTCTACCAGCCGATCGTGCGCCTTGGGGACGGCAGAGTGTTCGGCTACGAAGCGTTGACGAGATGTCCGGAGGGCAGCCTGTTCGACGGTCCGCTCGCGCTCTTCAGATTCGCCGAGAAAAACCAGATGGCGCTCGCCCTGGACCGCCTTGCGAGGGAAACGGCGATCCGGCATTCCCCGGCATTGGGAGCCGTTCAGAAAATATTCATCAACGTGACGATGAGCATCATCAATGATCCCCATTTCGTATCCGGTCAGACGGTACGATGGCTAAGCGAGAAGGGAATGTTCCCGGGCCAGGTCGTGTTCGAACTGACGGAGCGCAGCTCGATCGACGATTTCGAAGCGGCTAAGAAAATATTGGCGCATTACCGCAGCCAAGGGTACGAGATCGCCATCGACGATGCGGGAGCCGGGTATTCTTCCTTGCAATCGATCGTGGAGCTGAGCCCCGACTATATTAAGGTAGACCGTTCGCTCGTCCGTCTCGCCGACAAGGACGAGATGAAGAAGCATATGCTGCGCACGTTCGTCCGCTTCGCGAAGAAGATGAACATCCGCACGGTCGCGGAAGGAATCGAACGACCGGAAGAGCTGAGGCTTCTTCGCGCTATAGGATTCGACTTCGCGCAAGGTTATTTGATAGGTAGGCCGAGCGAGTTTCCCGCGGCCGCGAATTCGGGAGCCATCCCCAAAGTCTGACGACGGGGAGGGCTCTCTTTTCGTTCTCGCCGGGGTGCGGCCCGTTCCGCAGTTATGGTATGATGAGGCTATGTAGATGTTGTTGGACTTGCACATAAACCAAAGTCGGCGAGGTGGACGAACGGCCATGGCCAATGAAAAGGACAAGCTGGTCCTGATCGACGGGAACAGCATTATTAATCGCGCGTTTTACGCGCTGCCTCCGCTTACAAGCAGCAACGGGCTGCATACGAACGCCGTTCTCGGCTTTACGACGATGCTGCTTAAGGTGCTGGAGGAGGAGAAACCGAGCCATTTGCTCGTTGCCTTCGACGCGGGCAAAGTGACTTTCCGCCATGAGGGATACTCGGAATATAAAGGCGGAAGGCAGAAGACGCCTCCGGAGCTGTCGGAGCAATTCCCGCTGCTGAAGGAACTGCTGCAAGCGTTCTCCATCTCCCAGTACGAGCTGGCGGGGTACGAGGCGGACGATATTATCGGCACGATGGCGAAGCAGGCGGAGGAGCAAGGCAAATCCGCGATTATCGTATCCGGGGACAAGGATATGCTCCAGCTCGCGACCGACCAGGTCAGCGTCTGGATTACGCGCAAGGGCGTCAGCGAAGTGGAACGGTTCACGCCGGAGGGCATCGGGGAGAAGTACGGACTGACGCCCGCCCAGATCATCGATCTGAAGGGATTGATGGGCGACGCCAGCGACAATATTCCGGGCGTTCCCGGAGTCGGGGAGAAGACCGCGCTGAAGCTGCTGCACGAATTCGGCACGGTCGAAGGCGTATTGGAGCACGTCGAAGAAATCAAAGGCAAGCTGCGTGAAAATATCGAAGCGAACATGGAAAGCGCCAAGATGAGCAAGGAACTGGCGACGATCTACCGCGAGGTTCCGGTCGACTATTCGCTCGACGACGTCGCCTGGAAGGGCTACGACCCGGCGGCTCTGGCGGCGGCGTTCCGCAAGCTGGAGTTCAAGGCGCTCAGCGAACGGCTGAACTTGGGGGCGGCGGACGAAGCGCTGGAGCATCAGACGGCGGAGACCGCCTCCCGCTACGAAGTCGTCCAGGTCGACAAGGATGGCTGGGACGGCCTGTACGGCGCGCTTGCCGACGCGGAAGCGCTGCTGGTGGACGCGGCGGGCGACAACCCGCATCAGAGCGAAGGCATCGGACTGGCCGTCGCGGTCGGCTCGATCTGCTATGTCGTTCCTTATGCCTCCTTGCTGGGAGCCGAAGCAGAGAAGCTCAGGGAGTGGCTCGCGGACGCCGGAACGCCGAAGACGAGCTACGATCTGCACCGCGTCGATCTCGTGCTGGCTCGCTCGGGCGTCAAGCTGCAAGGCCATTCGTTCGACGTACAGCTGGCCGCCTATCTGCTCGACCCGACGGAGGCCGATCCGTCGCTGCACGGTCTGCTGCAGCGGTACGGACTCGATCCGATTCCGTCCGACGAAGCGGCGTACGGCAAGGGAGCCAAGTTTCGCGTTCCGGCGGCGGACGAGCTGGCCAAGCATTTGGCGGCGAAAGCCGACGCGGTGCGCCGCCTTAAGGAGCCGCTCGCCGAACAGCTCGAGAAGCTGGGCATGCACCGGCTCTATTACGAGCTGGAGCAGCCTCTGTCCGTCGTGCTGGCCGGAATGGAGAAGCAGGGCATTAAAGTACGGCCGGAGGCGCTGCAGGAGCTGGGCGCGGAGTTTCAGCGCCGTCTCGAGGAGACGACGGACGCGATCTACGCCAGCGCCGGCTTCGAGTTCAACATCGGCTCGACGCGCCAGCTCGGGGAAGTGCTGTTCGAGCGGCTTCGGCTGCCCGTCGTGAAGAAGACGAAGACGGGCTATTCGACCGACGCGGAAGTGTTGGAGAAGCTGGAGCCCCATCACGAGATCGTCAAGCTGATTCTGCACTATCGCCAGCTTTCCAAGCTGCAATCGACCTATATCGAAGGCTTGTTGAAGGAAATCCGTCCGGAGACGGGCAAAATCCATACGTTCTACCGGCAGACGATCGCGGCGACGGGCAGGCTTTCGAGCCAATACCCGAACTTGCAAAACATTCCGATCCGTTTGGAGGAAGGTCGCCAAATCCGCAAAGCGTTCGTGCCGTCCGAGCCGGGCTGGACAATCGTCGCAGCCGACTATTCGCAGATTGAGCTGCGTGTGCTGGCGCATATCTCCGGAGACGACGGACTGAAAGTAGCGTTCCTGAAGGAGATGGACATCCATACGAAGACGGCGATGGACGTGTTCGGAGTTCCGGCGGAACGGGTGGACGCCAACATGAGACGCCAGGCGAAGGCCGTCAACTTCGGCATCGTCTACGGTATCAGCGATTGGGGCCTGTCGCAGAACTTGAACATTACGCGAGGCGAAGCAGCCGACTTCATCGAGCAATATTTCGTGGCGTTCCCGGGAGTGCGCCGCTATATGACCGAGATCGTAGAGCAGGCGAGGAAGGACGGCTACGTGACGACCTTGCTGGAGCGCCGCCGCTACTTGCCGGAAATCCGCCATTCCAACTTCAACCTGCGTTCCTTCGCGGAGCGTACCGCGATGAACACGCCGATCCAGGGCACCGCCGCGGACATTATCAAGCTGGCGATGATGCGGATGAGCGAGGAGCTGTCCGCTCGCGGATTGCGCAGCCGCATGCTGCTGCAGGTTCATGACGAATTGGTGTTCGAGGTGCCGGAAGACGAATTGGAGACGATGAAGAGCCTCGTGCCGGAGACGATGAAAAACGCGCTGAAGCTCGACGTGCCGCTGCTGGCCGAAGTCAGCGTCGGCTCGAACTGGTACGAAGCGAAGTAAAAGGAAGTGAAGAGAAATGCCGGAACTGCCCGAGGTAGAAACGGTGCGGCGCACCTTGAATCAATTGATCGCCGGGAAGACGATCGAGTTCGTGACGGTCAGCTTGCCGCGCATTCTGCAGAAGCCGGACGATCCGCAGGCGTTCGCCGCCATGCTGGAAGGAAGGACGTTTCAATCGGTGGAACGGCGGGGGAAGTTTCTGCGGCTCGTGCTGGACGGACTGGTGCTGATCTCCCATCTGAGGATGGAAGGCCGTTACGGCCTGTACGGGAAAGACGATCCCGTCGAACTCCACACGCACGTCCGGTTTTCTTTTACGGACGGCACGGAGCTGCGTTACAAGGACGTTCGCCAATTCGGAACGATGCATCTGTTCGCGCCGGGGGACGAATGGACAGCCGCTCCGCTGAATAAACTGGGATTAGAGCCGCTGGACGAGAGCTTTACGCTGGACGAGTTCTGCCGAGCGCTTGCCCGCAGGACGACAAAAATCAAGCCGCTGCTGCTTAATCAGGAGATCGTCGTCGGGCTGGGCAACATCTACGTGGACGAAGCGCTTCATGCCGCCGGCATCCACCCGGAGACGCCCGCAAGCGAGCTGAAGCGGAAAGAGCAGGAGAAGCTGCACGGCGCGATCGTCGTCACGCTCTCGGCCGCCGTGGATGCGGGGGGGTCCTCCATCAAATCGTACGTGAACGGCCAGGGCGAGATGGGAATGTTCCAGTTCAGCTTAAGGGCGTACGGCAGAACGGGCGAACCTTGTCCCGAATGCGGAACGCCGATCGAGAAGTCGGTCGTCGGCGGACGAGGCACGCACGTGTGTCCGAAGTGCCAGAAGCCGCCTCGCGGCGGGAAATCGCCGACGTCATCGGACGATGCCGCGACTGCATCGAAGCGGCCGCGAACCCATGCCGTGAAGCGGAGGCTGGACGGGGCGGAGCGATAGAAGTGCATTAAGCGGGGCATTGTCGCCGCCGCCTGCATAGGATGGAAGGTACCCGGCTTCCGGAACGGGAGCGAGGGATCGCATCCATGCAGGGGGAAATGCGTTATGATGGCACCTGTCGCGTCGCTTCTGTTATTGTCTTTCGCGGTAAGTTTGGACGGTTTCGGCGTCGGAATGACTTACGGCGTCAGGAGAATCAAAATTCCCGTATCATCCGTAGCGATTATTTCGGTTTGTTCCGGTCTGATCATTCTGCTCTCAATGATGGTCGGGGTCGCGATCACGCGATGGATTCCCCCGCAAGGGGCATCGGCCATAGGGGCGGTCATTCTGATCGGCATCGGCATGTGGGCGCTCATTCAATTTATCCGCAGCGGCGAACGGGACGAACGTGACGCCGGAGGCCGCGGGGGCGCGGAAGCAGGCGCGGCGGCGGACGCTCCCGTGCTTAAGATGGAGCTTAAAATATTCGGGTTCATCATTCAAATTCTTCGCACGCCGTCGGCGGCCGACATGGACCGGTCGGGCACGATCAGCGCGGGAGAAGCGTTCCTGCTCGGGACGGCGCTGTCGCTGGACGCCTTCGGAGCGGGCATCGGCGCGGCCCTGGTCGGCTTTCCGCCCATGCTGACGGCGATTCTTATCGCCGCTTCGAGCGGATTGTTCCTCTGGTCCGGCACGAAGTTCGGATTGTGGGCGTCGCGCTGGCGCTGGATTAAGCAGCTGTCCATGCTGCCGGGCATCATTTTGATCACGATGGGAATTTTCAAGCTGTTTGTATAAGGCCGAGGTAAGGCCGGGTTCAAAGAGTTCGGTTCTCAGCGGTCGGACTTTTTGAACCACTTTACTCAGATGTAAGGAAGAGGGCTTATGAACATAGGATTAACGGGAGGCATCGCCACCGGCAAAAGCACGGTCGCCAAGCTGCTCGCGGAGCGCGGGGCGAACCTGATCGATCTGGACAAAGTCGCCCGGGAGGTCGTCGAGCCCGGGCAGCCGGCTTTGCTCGCGATCGCCGAGCGGTTCGGACAAGCCGTGCTCAAGCCGGACGGCTCGCTGGACCGCAAGAAGCTCGGCGCCGTCGTCTTCTCCGATCCGGAGGAGCGCAAGGCGCTCGAAGCGATTACGCATCCGGCCATTCGCGCCGTGATGAAGGAACGGATGGCGCGTTACGAGACGGAAGAGCCGGACAGGCCGGTCGTCGTCGACGTTCCGCTTCTGTACGAGTCGAAGCTTGAAGGTTATTTCGAGCAGGTCATGGTCGTGTACGTTCCCCGGGAGACGCAGCTTCGCCGGCTCATCGAACGAGACGGCCTGACGCCGGAGGAAGCCGGGAAGAGACTCGCCGCGCAGATGGACATCGAGGAGAAGAAGAGACGGGCAGACGTGCTTATCGACAATAGCGGAACGCCCGGGGAGACGGATCGGCAGATTGAGCGCTTCTGGCGGGAAAAGGGGCTAGGATGAAGAGAAGGGTCAGGCGCAAGCGCTTCATCCTGATGTTGGTCGTTATCGTGCTCGGGGCGCTGTTCATCCGGTCGGATTGGTTGGGGAAGCGAATTTATCCGATTTCTTATCAAGATGAAATCAAGAGGAACGCGCAGCATTACGAGCTGGATCCGCTTCTGATCGCCGCGATCATCCGCGTCGAATCGAACTACAGGCTGACGGCGGTCTCCCGAAAGGGAGCGATCGGCATCATGCAGATTATGCCCGATACGGCGGAGTGGATTTTGAAGCAGGACGATTTCGGCGATATTACGGTGAAGGACGCGGGATCTCAGGCTCACGCCGGCATCGCTCTCGGCTCCTGGTACGTGAAAGAGCTGAACCGGCAGTTCAGAGGCGATCTGATCAAATCGCTTGCCGCCTATAACGCCGGTCCCGGGAAGGTCAGATCTTGGCTGGAAAAGGGAGTATGGGACGGCGAAGAGCGGACGATTAGCGATATTCCTTACGGGGAGACTAGACATTACGTGCAGCGTGTGTTGTATTATTATAAGAAGTATCAGGATATTTACGAGACCTTATAATTAGGATAAGGCAAAAGGAAGCCTTGAAGCGTTCGCTTCAAAGCTTCCCGGTATCTAGTGCTTTTCCACTGTCGATCATTCGTTCGGATTATCGGCCCGCCAGCTGTTGCTCGGCGATTTGCACCAAACGGCGGGTAATGTTACCCCCGATGGAACCGTTGTCCTTCGTCGTCATGTTACCTTGGTAACCATCTTGCGGGATGGCGATGCCAAGCTCTTGAGCCGCTTCGTATTTCAGTTGGTTCAGACCCGCTGTCGCTTGGGGAACGAGCAATGTATTGCTGCTGTTGTTCTGTGCCATGAATGTTCACCTCCTTGCGGTTGGTAACTGTATTATGTGCTTTATTCTACCGTTCATGTAAGGTAAGGCTTGGAAAATCATTCGTATTCGAAGGAGGCGAGATCGGCGACATGAAATGCCCTTATTGCGATTACAGCGGAACGAAAGTGTTGGACTCCCGTCCGGCCAACGATAACAAATCGATTCGCCGCCGCCGGGAGTGCGAGAAGTGCAGCCGTCGGTTTACGACTTTCGAGACGGTCGAGGAAACGCCGCTGATGGTGATCAAGAAGGACGGGAGCCGCGAGGAGTTCAGCAGGGACAAGGTGCTTAGGGGGCTTCTGCGGGCTTGCGAGAAGCGTCCGGTATCCGTCGGACAACTCGAAGTCATCGTCTCCGACGTGGAGCGGGAAATCCGCAATACGGCGTCGGCGGAGGTCGAGAGCCGGATTATCGGCGAGCTGTTGATGGAGCATATTTATCCCGTCGACGAGGTCGCGTACGTCCGATTCGCGTCGGTGTACCGCCAGTTCAAGGATATTAACATGTTCTTCAAAGAGCTGAACACGCTGATGAGCAAACACGGGATATAGACAGTCGTATTTCCCGAATATGCCGAATATAGCATAAAGCCGGGCGCCAGGGGCGTTCGGCTTTATTTCGCACGGCCGTAAAAAGCTTATCTTAAAGCATCGGAAGCGCCGATCTCTCCAGTCCTTTTACACGATAAGGCAGCGACTTCGCGTCCGCCATGACATCCGCTGTTAGGACGAAGAACGGTCGCCGCAAGCGTAAAAATATTGTTGGAAAAGACGTTGACAACCCTCCCAAGCCTGTGATAAACTCATTTTTGTCGCCAAATGATACGGGCCCTTAGCTCAGCTGGGAGAGCGCTTCGCTGGCAGCGAAGAGGTCAGCGGTTCGATCCCGCTAGGGTCCACCAATAATGCAAGGGTTCTTAGCTCAGTTGGCAGAGCAGGTGACTCTTAATCATCAGGTCCAGGGTTCGAGCCCCTGAGAACCCACCAGCATATTTAAGACGAAACGGCAGAGATGCCGTTTTTTTGTTTTAAACGGCTTCTTACTCTCGTCAGGGGGTATTGGTTGGCCGCCCGGACAACCGGTTTGACCCGCATGCTCCGACGACGAGGGCGTTCTGATCAAATCGTCGACAGCATCTGCCGATAATGATAGGAGACATTTTAAGCTCTATCAACTGGCAGGAGGAAATCAGATATGCATAGACAGAACGTACCGACTCGATTAAAAGCGTTAACGCACCGACTGGCGGCGAAAAGCTTGACTTTCGCGCTTGCTGCGTTTGTCATTTTCGGAGGAGTGGCCGGCGATTTTAGGTCGGCTGCAGCGGCGGAGGGCGACGATAGCAAACGGATCGTGGACGTTGCGATGGGCAACGGCTTTGCGCTGGCGGTAGCCAAGGACGGCACGCTCTGGAGCTGGGGAAGCAACGGGGGCGGAAAGCTTGGACTTGGCAAATCCGCAGCGTCTGCCTCTTCGCCGGTTAAGGTGCAGGGCGTATATCGCATCGTCGCTGTCTCCGCGGGCGTCAATCATGCAATGGCACTCAGAGCCGACGGCACCGTATGGACGTGGGGCTTTAACGTGCAAGGCGAACTGGGAGACGGGACGTATACGGAATATGGCGAGCCCGATAGCAGCGGGGCAAGCAGAATCAGCATCGACCGCAGCGGCTACGTTCCGCAGCAAGTGCCTGGTCTGGCCGATATTGTCGGCATCGAGGCGACGAGCGCGGGAGGCACCGCCTGGAATGCGGCAGGGGAGATGTGGCAATGGGGGAATGCAAGAGCCTCCGGCGCGATTTTGAAGGAACGGCTCTCTCCTCAGAAAAATGATTCCGTAGGATCGGTCGTCTTCGTGTCGGCAGGAAACGGCTTGTTGGCGGTGGTCGACAAGGACGGGACGGTGTGGACGCAGGGCTGGAACACCTTCGGGCAGCTCGGCGACGGCAAGAGAGACGAATCGGGCCGCATCGGCACCGTCCAAGTAGAGGGAATAGCAAACGTCGAACGGGTAATGACGGATGGAGCGACTGCCCTTGCGTTCCAACGGGGCGGCAAGGTGTTCGAGTGGGGCGTCAGTCTGCTGGAGACGAAGGGCTTGAATCGGACGGACCCGGCGCACTACGGCAAAATGCCGCATCATCTTCAGCCGACGGCCACATCTGCGCTGCAAGGCTTCAGCGAAATCCGGAACACGACGAATCTGCTCGTGAAGCCTTCGCTCCTCGGCTTAAAGACGGACGGCACCGTGTGGACGTTCGGCGACAATGCCGTCGGCCAGCTCGGCGTCTCAGGCGTTGCCGAGCGTTATTCTTGGGGACAGGTTGGGGGGGTGCCGCAAATCGCGACCGTGAAGGGCGTCTTCGGCTCGAATCTGGCCGTCGGGAAAGACGGCAGCGTCTGGGCGTGGGGGAGAAACGATTACGGCCAGCTCGGCGACGGCACAACAGTGACGCGGAAGACTCCCGTCGCTATCGGCGGGTTCGGAAGCGCGCCGGTTAAGCCCGATCTTCCGGCGAAGTACAAGCTCGTCGTGAACGGCAAGGAAGTGGCGCTTGCCGCCAGTCCCGTCGTGAAGGGAACGGCCGTGACGCTGCCTCTGGCCGACGCCGCGAAGGCGTTCGGAGCGAAAGTCGCCTACGACAAAAACAAGACGACGGCGACCGTCACGCGGGGCAAATCGAAGATCGTGCTGAAGAAGGGAAGCGCTCAAGCGACCGTGAACGGCAAAACCGTCAAACTCGCGTCTGCGGTTCCCGCAACGTGGCTGATCTCTGCCGATTGGCTGGCGAAGCAGCTCGGCGGAACGGTTAAGGTCGATACGACGAAGCTGACGATTGCGATAACCCTCAAATAACCTGAAGCGGACAAACGCCCTCATCCGGCTTGGAATTGCGGGTGAGGGCGTTGCATGGTCAAGCGCCCTGCTATGCTCCAGGCTTTATTGCCCGACAAGCTGCTGAAGCTCGACCGTCACGCCGTCCGAGCCGACGCTGCGGGCTTGCCCGTAGATCGTAATGTCAACCGAGCTGCCGGAGACGACCTTGATGGAAGCTTGCCGCTTGTCGACTTCGACGAGCAGCTTCGATTCCTTGTACGAGATCGGGAAGCTGTAGCTGTCCCAGCGCGCGGGAATCGTCGGCCGCAGGACGAGATGGTCGCCGTCGGACCGCATGCCGCCGAAGCCGTAGACGATGTTCATCCAGGCGGCGGCAATGGAGGTCGTATGCAGACCTTCGCGCGTATTGCGGTTGTAGTTGTCCAGATCGAGACGCGTCGCGAATTCGAAAAACTTATAGGCCTCCTCATCCTTCCCGATCTCAGCGGCGAGAATGGAGTGAATGGAAGGGGAGAGCGAGGATTCGTGGATGCAGCGCGATTCGTAGTACTCGTAGTTGGCGATCTTCTCGGCCAACGGGTAATCTCCGCTGTACAGGAACATGAACATGAGCACGTCAGGCTGCTTGATCATGTCGTAACGGTACAGGCGGTCGTACGACCAATGCGAATACAGCGGGAATTCCGTAACCGGAATCGAGTGAATATCGAGATGAGGCATATCGAAGAAGCCGTCGTGCTCCTCGTAGATGCCGGTCTCGGGATCTTGCGGAATTTTCATCAACTCCGCCTTGCGCTTCCAGTCGGCTTGCTCCTCTTCGGTCAGGCCGAGCCGTCCGGCCAACGTCTGGAACGCTTCTCCGGCTTCCGCGGACATGCGGGCGATCGTTTCCAGCGTGTATTCGAACAGCTTCTTGGCCATCAGGTTGAGGTAGCAGTTATTGTTGACCATAAGCTGGAATTCGTCGGGCCCCATGACGCCGAAGTATCCGTACAGGCCGGTCTTCTGTCCCCATTGGCCGCGGGTCGCGTAGAAACGGCTGATCTGGATGAGCATCTCCAGTCCTTTCTCGTACAGGAATTCGACGTCGTCCGTAATGTTCACGTAGTGGCGAATGCCGTATGCAACGGCCGTTCCGACATGCAGCTGCAGGTTCGAGTTCTGCCAGAGATCGCAGCTCTCCGTGCCGTCGATCGTCGCGATCGGGTAGAAGGCGCCGGCGCAATCCAAGTCCTTCGCGCGTTCCAGCGCGTGGGGCAAAGATTTGTAACGGAATTCGAGCAGACTCTTGGCGGCTTTCGGATTGTTGAAAATATAGAAAGGCAAGCAATAGGACTCGGTATCCCAGAAGGCGAGCCCTCTGTACGCTTCTCCCGTCAGTCCTTTGGCGCCGATGTTAAAGCCCGGATTGTCGCCGTGGTACGTCTGGTACAAGTTGAAAATGCAGAAGCGGATGCCCTGCTGGTTGTCGGGATCGCCCTCGATGACGATGTCCGACTCCTTCCACACGTTCGCCCAGTATTCCGCCTGCCGCTTTTCCAGCTCCGCATAACTCACGCCCACGTATGCCTTCGCTTGCCGCAGCCCCTGGCTCCACAGTTCCTCGTTCGTCGTCGAGCGATCTTTTTCCGCATAGTTGTAGACGAATTTATCGAAGGTGGTCGATTCGCCTTGCGTCAGCTTGATCGCCACGTCCTGGCCGATGAACCGATCGCCTTCGACCGGATCCGCGTGCAGCGCGTTCGGCACGTCGAGCGAGAATCCGGAGTATAGGCGGTTTTTCGTCTGGATCGTCTCGCCGAGCATCGCCGTTACGCCTTCCTCTTGGCCGTGACGGACGCTCTGCCAGAAGCAGCGACCCTGATCCTCATGCACGACGGAGAAATCAAGGCCCGTTCGGACGTCGGCCTGCCCGGAGAAGTTAAGCGGCTCGAAGACGATGCGCTGGCAGCCGAGGTTCGATACGTGCATGCTGACGAACCTCTCGAAGGTTATTCGAAGCTGCTTGCCGTCCGACAAATGCCAGACAAAACTGCGAACGTACTTGCCCCGCTTGAAGTCGAGCTCTCTTCTGAAATCGCTGAACTTGCTCGTCGCCAGATCGAGCTGTTCGCCGTTTACGCTGATTCTCGCGTACAGCCAATCTACCGCGCTGACCATGAACCGAAGGAAGCGGATGATGCCTTTGTAGTGAGCGGCGACCTTGCTCTCTTCGAATAGTCCGTTAAAATAGCTGCCGATCAACGAGTCCCCGCTGTAGCCTTCCTCCGGATACGCGCGCACCCCCATGTATTCGTTGCCCAGGGAAAATATCGATTCCAAGACGCGGTTCCTGGCCGGGTCAAAGCCTTCCTCGATCACTTTCCACGTGTCCACGACGAGGTACTTATCCGCTACTTTTGCCACTCCGATCCACTCCTTTATGTGCTTGGGAATCCCATACACTGACAAGATTAGAGCAATCGGAGCGCGGATCGAAGGTTTATCGTTAAGCATTTTATGTGCATTTATATCGGAATTAGAAAAAAGGAGCCGCCCGCATCCGGACAGCTCCTTGCCTGGTTTGCCGTCAAGAGAACGCCGCGAAGCGCACGCAGACCGGCTTGGACACTTCGAGCTCGATGCCGGCCGGCTGAAGCTTGCCGCTCCCGGAGTCGCGGGCGAACGTTACGATATGGTTGCCGTCGCGATTGGCGACGAGTACGAACCGTCCGTCCGGAGAAACGGCGAAGTTGCGCGGGTGACCGCCGAGCGTCGGCGCGTGCTCGACCAGCGTCAGGCTGCCGTCCGCGGCATCGACCTGGTACACCGCGATGCTGTCGTGTCCCCGATTGGAGCCGTACAGGAATCGGCCGTCGGGGGACAGGTGGATGTCCGCGCAGGCGTTGTCTCCCTCGTAGCCGTCAGGCAGCGTGGAAATCGTCTGCGCAACGCTCAGCGTTCCCCCATCTGCGTCGAACGCGTAGACGGTGATCGTGCCGTTCAGCTCGTTAATGCCGTAACCGTACGGCAGCTCGGGATGGAAGACGAAGTGGCGAGGCCCGGATCCCGAGGCGACGCTCGTCTCGCTGCGAAGGGATAACGATTCGCCGGCGGCGTCGATCGCGTAGACGAACACCTTGTCCAGCCCGAGGTCGGAGACGACGGCGTAACGGTTGCTCCGGTCGACGACGGCCGAATGGACTCTCGCTTGGGACTGCACCGGCAGCGCGCTTGAGCCTTCATGCCGATGAACTTGGACCGCCGGGCCGATGCGGCCGTCGTCGAGAATACGAGAGACGCCCAGAAGACCGCCATGATAGCTTGACGTGATGGCGAGGCGCCGTGTGCGATCCAGCTCGATATGACACGTCGTCGCGGGAGTCGTCGCTTCCAGGTTCAGCCGCTGCAGCGTCCCCGCCTCCGGATCGAACCGGTACGAGGCGGCGGCGCCCACACGGCGACCTTCCTCATCCTTGCTCTCGGTAATGGCGTAGATCGTCTTTCTCTCTTCGTCCGGAACGAGGAACGTCGGGTTGGGCAGGCCGTCCGCACTGTCCAGAATCGTTAACTGGCCGGTTTGTTCGTCATAGGAGCAGGCGTACAGGCCAGGTCCGTTCTCCTCTGCATAAGAGCCGATAAAGGCATACATTCGGTTTGTCATTCGCAAAATCGCCTCCTGAATACGATATAGACGCTCTAAAATTGAATTGTATCACGATTCGCGAGGAGACGCATGAGAATCTCCCGCATAATGGCGACTGCATCGGCGTCCGGCTCCTCCTCGAGACCGATAGGCAAACCGTTCTTCGGGTGGTTTATCGGTTGAGTACGGCTCTTTACAATGGAAAAAGAAGGCGAGTAACCGCCGGTGTTCACACTCAGTTCATAAACGTGAGTTATTTTTCTAAGTGTTGAGCCATTAAGGGAGGAATTACGATGTATAAAAACAACGAATGGGCCGTCGAAGCGCACGGGCTCGTCAAAGTGTTCGGCGATAATCGGGCTGTAGACGGAGTGGACTTGAAGGTGCGGGCAGGTTCGATATACGGCGTGCTCGGCCCGAACGGAGCGGGCAAGACGACGACGATCCGGATGCTGGCGACGCTGCTGCGGCCGGATGCCGGTTCGGCGCGCGTCTTCGGCTACGACGCGGTCAAGGAATCGCAGATCGTCCGCCAGTTGATCGGGGTGACGGGGCAATACGCCTCGGTGGACGAATCGCTCAGCGCGACCGAAAATTTGGTGATCTTCTCCCGTCTGCTCGGGCTGGGACGGTCGGAGGCGAAAGCCAAGGCGGAGGAGCTGCTGGAGGAATTCGGCTTGACGGAAGCGGCGAAGCGTCCGCTCAAGAACTTCTCCGGCGGGATGCGCCGCCGTCTGGACTTGGCGGCGAGCCTGATCGCCCAGCCGCCGCTCATCTTCCTCGACGAACCGACGACCGGTCTTGACCCCCGCACCCGCGCGCAGATGTGGGAGACGATCCGCAGGCTGGTGAAGACGGGCTCGACCGTTCTGCTGACGACGCAATATCTCGACGAAGCGGACCAGTTGGCCGACCGGATCGCGGTCATCGACCGCGGCCACGTCGTCGCTGAGGGAACCGTGGACGAATTGAAGACGTCCGTAGGAACCTCGTCGCTGCATTTGCGAGTGGAGCAGGCGTCGGACGTTCCGGAAACTCGCCGCACAATCGAGCAGGTGCTCCATGCCGTATCCGGCGTATCGTCGGAAGCCGGCGTCATTACCGCGCCGATGGCGAACGCGGATCTGGTGACGGATTTGCTCGTCGCGCTCCGGGCGAAAGGCATTCGTCTGGCCGAGATGAGCGTGCAGAAGCCGACGCTTGACGAGGTTTTCCTCACGATTACAGGCGAAGGCGCCAAGAACAAAGAGGAGGCAAGCGCATGAGAACCGCATCCGTCAGGGCGGGAGTCGCCCGCCAATTGAAAAATCATACGAGCTTCGGGCAGTCGCTGCGCCATTCGTTAACGATGGCTTACCGGGGGCTGCTGAAAATCCGGCGCACGCCGGAGCAACTGTTCGACGTTACGCTGCAGCCGATTTTGTTTACGCTGATGTTTACTTACATTTTCGGCGGGGCGATCTCCGGCGACGTCGTCAGCTACTTGCCCGTCATTATTCCGGGCATCCTCGTTCAGACCGTCATTACGACCTCGATCGTGACCGGCGTGCAATTGCGCGAGGATATGGACAAAGGCGTGTTCGACCGGTTCAAGTCGCTGCCGATCGCGCGAATCGCGCCGCTGGCCGGGGCTTTGCTGGCCGACACGATCCGCTATACGATCGCCACCGTGCTTACCTTTACCATGGGCTATTTGATGGGCTATCGTCCGGACGGAGGGCTGGAGCATGTCGCCCTTGCGGCGGTGCTGGTCATTTTCTGCTCGTGGGCGATCAGCTGGATTTTCGCTTTCTTCGGCGTCATCGCCCGCACCGCCTCGAGTGTACAAGGGATTTCAATGATCGTGCTGTTCCCGCTCACGTTTCTGTCCAACGCCTTCGTGCCGGTAGAGACGATGCCGAAGTGGCTGCAATGGTTCGTCAACCTCAATCCGATCTCGCATCTCGTTTCCGCCGTCAGGGAGCTCGCCAATTCCGGAACGGCAGGCTGGGATCTCGTGATTTCCCTGATCGGGGCCGCCGTTATCGTAGGGATCTTCGCACCGATCACGGTTCGCGCCTATATGCGCCGGACGTAGCTTCGCGGCTCTCGGCGAAAAAAAGACGTCCCGGCCTCATTCCATGCGGATGAAGTCGGGACGTCTTTTTTCGTCACGTTCGTATAAGGATTTTTGGACCCACGATAATCACATAATAATATACGGGGAAGAATAAGTCTATATTTTTTTGCGATTCCTTTTATACTTAAGGCTAACTTGGATAAGAATAGAGGGATGAATGTTGATCAATCGTACGGAAGCGGATGAGAGAGCTTTTTTGGATGCGACGATCGCCCGGGTCCGGAGAGCGGCCGAACAATTGGACGGCCGGATACGCGAGGCCAGAAGCGAGATTATCGAAGCCAAGAAATACATGTGGGAAAACAGGGACCAGCTCGATCCGGCGGAACGGGCGGCCAACGTCGTCGACATCTCCATCTCCATCGATCGGGGCGAGAGCGCGGTCACCAAGCGGCACCGGCTCCGAAAGCTGGAGTCGTCGCCCTATTTTCGGCCGTGTCGATTTTATTGCGGACGACCAGAACGAGCCTTGCGCCTATTATATCGGCGTCTTTTCTTTCGGCGAAGAAACCGGGCGGAAGAATGAAATCTACGATTGGCGTTCTCCCGTAGCCAGTCTGTTTTACGATTACGCCGTCGGTCCGGCGGGTTATACCGCTCCAGAAGGCGACGTTTGCGGGGAAATCAGTCTCAAGAGGCAGTACCGAATCCGGCAAGGGCGGATGGAATATATGATCGAGAGCGCGATCAACATTAACGACGACGTGCTTCAGAGGGAATTGAGCCGCGCGTCGGACGAGAAAATGAAAAACATCGTCGCCACGATCCAGAAGGAACAGAACGAGATTATCCGAAACGAGCATTCCCGCGAACTGATCATCCAGGGCGTGGCCGGGTCCGGGAAAACGTCGGTCGCGCTGCACCGGATCGCCTTTTTACTGTATCGGTATAAAAAGACGCTGGTTTCGCGCAACATCCTGATCCTTTCTCCGAACAAGGTGTTTTCCGACTATATCTCTAATGTTCTACCCGAACTGGGAGAGGAACCGATCGCGGAAATCGGATTCGACGAAATCGCCGCGCGAGAGCTTGCCGGCACGTGCGCCTGTCAAACCTTCGGCGAACAAGTAGCGGAGCTTGCGGCTTCCGGGAACGCATCTTTGATCGAACGCATTCGGTATAAGGCCGACGCGGAATTCGTCCGCCGTCTGGATGAGTTTGTCGAATCCGCGAGCAGTCGGTATTTCTGCCCTGCCGATATTCGGTTCGACGACGTATACGTCGCCAAGGACCTGATAGCGGATGTTTACGAGACTTTCGCCGGTTTCCCCGCAAAGCTCAGAGCCGACAAGACGGCCTCGGTCGTCTCCGGAAGAGCACGGGATGCGGACGGGGGAAGGCTGAAGGCTTCCGACGTCAACAAGATCAAAGCGGAGATCAGGAAAATGTTCAGGAAGATCAAGCTTCTCGCGGTCTACAAGGACTTCTTCGATCATATTGGCAAGCCGGAGCTGTTCAAGCTCGTCAGACCCGGAACGCTGGAATTTGCCGACGCGTTTCCTCTCGTGTATTTGAAGATTCGGCTCGAAGGGGCGAAGGAGTACCATGAGGTCAAGCACTTGGTCGTAGACGAGATGCAGGACTATACCGCGGTTCAATATGCCGTTCTCTCGCTGCTGTTCAAATGCAGGAAAACGATACTTGGCGACGCCAGCCAATCCGTTAATCCTTACTCCTCTTCCTCGATCGAGGATATCCGCCGGGCGTTTCCCGAAGCCGACACCGTGGAATTGTTCAAAAGCTACCGTTCAACTTTCGAGATTATCGAGTTCGTAAGGAGAATAAAGCCGGATAGCAAGATCGATCCGATCCGGAGGCACGGCGCTCCCCCTCAAGCGATCCAAACCGATAACGCCGGGGACGAAGCGTTAAGAATAGGCGAATTAATCGCGCAATTCAGGACATCCGGGTTCCGGACATTGGGCATTGTATGCAAGACGCATGCGCAGGCGGATGCTCTACTCCGGCAATTAGGCGATGCCGGCGATTCCGTTCGGCTGCTGGATTTCGGCAGCGACAAATTTCACGAGGGAGTCGTCGTCACGACCGTTCATTTGGCCAAAGGCTTGGAATTCGACCAAGTCGTCGTGCCCTTCGCGGATTCCTCGAATTACAGGAAGGAAATGGATCGAAGCCTGCTCTATATCGCCTGCACGAGGGCGATGCACGTTCTGACTTTGACGTTTCACGGAGTCCGCTCCCCGTTTGTCGAGGAGGAAGAGTAAAAGAAGGATTTGGATGCCGCTCTCCGAGTAGGACAACTTCTCAATTCGTGGTATGATGGGAAGCGGGTGAGCAGACAATGACTAATAATGAGACAACGAACACGGCAAACGACGGCCAAGCGCCGAACAAGGACGAGAAATTTGCCGAGCTGGTCAAGGCGGTCCACCATAACGGCCTTGTCGCGCTAAGAATGCACTTCGAGCATGTGGAAGGGCAAGTGTTGAACCAGGACATCTACGGTCCGGTTTTCGTTTTCCAGGTCAAGGACGAAGCGAACGACGGCTACGAATGCGGATTTTTCCTTCGCGAGCTGGTTGCCAAGTTTCAGGGAGAAGGCAATCCCTCGGAATGGATGGCGTCGTTTTTCGTCGATCTGATGAAAGACAAAGGGGGCAAATCGTTTCCGAAACCTCCCGCGAACGAAGCGGAAGCGAGAGGGCTGATCGACAACGTGCTCGTTCCCCAATGCATTAAAGCGGTCACCGAAGAGTTCGCGCCGGAACAGGTGCATGCCGGATTGGCTTGGAACCAAGAGCACGGCCCCGTCTTCGAAACCGGATTTCCGGCCATACGGGACGGAAACAACGTATGCGCGATTCCCCTCCATCTGCTGTTTACGCACTTGCTTCTGAATCGTGATCCGGCCGATATGCTGCTGCAAGGCCTGTACAAGATCCGGGAGGAGCATGGGCTTCAATAGGCGTTATGGGAACGAAATTGAATAGCATGGAACCGGATGAATACGGGGATCTTACATCCGCGGAGGTGGAGCACGAATATGGAATCCGTTAAGCCCGAATTGTCGCCGGTGCCGATCTGGCGTTGCCGAAATGCGGAATGCAAAGTATGGATCCGGGAGGAACTGGCCTCGTCCGCTTCGCCGGAATGCCCGATGTGCAAAGGCGGCATGGTGCGGGGCATCAAGCACTTGCCCAAGCTGATCAAGAAGCACAAGAGTCCCCGCAAGAGCAAAGACGAAGCGAGCGCCTGGTAATCACCCGGTCGACGACCGCAATTATTCTAACGGTTATTTATCGAGAGCCTTCTCGTTCTTCCCGACTTTCGCGGCGGACGAGAAGGCTCTTTCGGCATTCCGGAGCGCGGCGAAGAAAGGCGGGAGAGCGCTCGGGGCACGGGACTATAGCAATTGGAGCTTGACAATTCCCCGATAATCTATATGATAGTAATGTGAGAAACGATAATGATTCTCATTATCGTCGACTATACCAGACATAGGGATAGAGGGGACATCAACATGAAAAAAGCATTTCTGCCCGTCGTACTGCTGCTCGTTCTGATCGTTAGCGCATGCGGCGGCAACAAGCAGGAACAATCGAGCAGCCCGTCGGCCAGCGCCGCTCCGGAGAGCAGCGCTCCCGCCAGCAGCGAAGCTCCGAGCCAGGAAGCGTCTGCCGGAACCGTCATCTACGAATCCGAGAACGGTCCGGTGGAAATTCCGGCCAGCCCGCAGCGCATTATCGGTCTGACGAACGCTCCTAATATTATTTCCTTGGACGGCAAGCTGGTCGGAGTAGACGAGTGGACGAAGAAAAACCCTCTGTTCGCCGACAAAACGGCCAACGTGGAAACCGTATCCGACGCCGATCTGGAGAAGATCATCGAGCTCGATCCCGATCTGATCATTGCCGGTTCCTGGATGAACAACCTCGACAAGATGAGCGAGATCGCTCCGACCATCGTATACACATGGGGCAAGCTGGACTATCTGGCCCAGCAGCTCGAGATCGGCAAGCTGCTGAGCAAGGAAGCGGAGACGCAAGCTTGGATCGACGATTTCACGAGCAGGGCCAAAGCGGCCGGCGACGAGATCAAAGCGAAGTACGGCGAGAACGTGACCGTATCCGTCTTCGAATACGATCTGAAGGACGTTTACGTATTCGGCAACAACTGGGCGCGCGGCACCGAGATTCTGTATCAGGCGATGGGGCTGAAAATGCCGGCCAAAGTCGAACAGGACGCGTTGGAGCCGGGCTACTACACGCTGTCCCAGGAAGTGGTTCCCGAATACGCCGGCGACTTCATCGTGCTGAGCAAGAACAAGGAAGGCAACGGGGCATTCCTGGATTCGGAAACTTGGAAGAACATCCCCGCGGTCAAAAACAACCAAGTGATCGAGATCGACACGGAAGCGTCGTCGTACAGCGATCCGACTACGCTCGAATATTTGCTGGACATCTTCAAAAAAGGATTCCTGGGCAACTAATTCGGACGCGAGCCGCTCCCCCATCCAACGATGCGAGGGGGGCGGTTTTTTATTTTGCAGCTTGACTGCCAAAATAGAAAAATGTTACTGTTGCTTATAGACCGACGGTCGGTCGAAATAGAAAAAAGCAATGCGGAGGGTACGGTCATGAGAATCTCCAAGAAGCCCGAAGAAAGGAAAAGCGAAATATTGGACGCCGCCGAAAGGCTGTTCATGACCAAGGGGTACTCGCGCGCGACGATCAACGATATTTTAAGCGAGGTCGGTATCGCCAAAGGCACGTTCTATTATCACTTCCAGTCGAAGGAGGAGGTGATGGACGCCATCGTCATGCGGTATATCGAATCCGGAGTGGAGGCCGCCAAGGCGGTTGCCGCCGATCCGGCGCTGAGCGCCCATGAGAAGATGTTCCGGATCGTCACGGGCAGCGGCGCGGAATCGGACGGGAAGGAACAGATGATCGAACAGCTGCACCAGGTCGACAACGCGGAGATGCACCAGAAGAGTCTCCTCGAGACGATCTTGCGCCTGACGCCCGTGTTGACGGAAGTCATCGAACAGGGAATCGAAGAAGGCGAGTTCCGTACGGAGTATCCGCGGGAGACGGTGGAGTTTCTGCTCGTGTCCTCGCAATATTTGTTCGACGAAGGCATTTTCCAATGGAAGCCGGAGGAGCTCGCGAAGAAGGCGTCGGCATTTGCTTCCATTATGGAAACGACGCTTGGTGCAGAGCGCGGCAGCTTCGCTTATATGCTGGGCGTAGTCACTAAAGAGACGGATAATACAACAGGGTCCAAAGAAGGGAGCTGACGGGAAGAAGATGCTCATGCGCATGCTGAGAAGGGATTGGCTTAGAAACAAAAGCATTTCCGCGGCTCTGCTTGTCTTTATTTCTCTATCCGCGCTGCTGGCGTCCAGCGGCGCGAATATGATCGCGGAGTTGTCGAGTTCGCTCGGCGCGCTGTTCGCCAAATCCGGCGTTCCCCATTACGTGCAGATGCATGCCGGCGAAATCGACCGCGCGGCCATCGACCGGTGGGCTCAGGGCAACGAGCTGGTCCGGCGTCATCAGGCGGCCGAGATGATCAAGGTCGAGGATGCCCATCTCGTTCTCGGCGATGGAGCCGCACCCGGAAGCGGCGGCATCATGGACCATTATTTCGTTAAGCAGAATCGGACCTTCGACCTGCTGCTCGACCTGGACAGCCAACCCGTCCAAGTGAAGCGTGGGGAAATCGCGGTACCGGTCTATTACAAGCAGAGGGACGGTCTGGAGATCGGCGATAAGATTCGGATCGCCGCTCCTGGCTTCGCGATGGAGTTTCGAATCGCCGACTTCGTTCGGGACGCGCAGATGAATCCTTCCATCATTCATTCGAAGAGATTCGTCGTCCGCGACGCGGACTTCGCCCGGTTGAGCGGCAGCGGTACCGGGGAGCGGGAATATTTACTCGAATTCCAACTGACCGATCCAGGCAAGCTCGGCGAATTCAGAACCGCTTACGAAGCGTCGAACCTGCCCAAGCTGGGGCCGGCCATCGACCACACGCTGTTCCGGACGCTGAACGCATTGACGGACGGGCTGCTGGCGGCCGTTATTCTGCTGGTCAGCTTCCTGATCGGGACGATCGCGCTGCTCTGCCTGAGATTCACGATTTTGGCGGCAATCGAGGAGGATTATCGCGAGATCGGCGTGATGAAGGCGATCGGAATCTCCTCCAAGCATATCCGCAAGCTCTATCTGGCGAAATACGTGCTGACGGCCGCCGTCGCTTCGGTTATCGGCTATGCGGCGTCTCTGCTGCTTCATCCGCTGTTTACGCGCAATATTATGCTCTATATCGGGACGGCGCCGAAAGGGCTGGTCCTGCAACTCGTTCCGGTCGCGGCAGCCGCGTTCACGTTCGCGATCGTGATCGCGTTCTGCATGCTGACGCTAAGACGGTTCGACCGGATTTCCGCGGTGGAGGCGCTTCGCTCCGGTGCGGCGGGAGAGGGGCGTCCGCCCGGCACGAAACCGGCGCTGCACCGAAACCGGACGCTCAGCGTTCCCGTATTCCTGGCGGTCAAGGACATCGTCAGCCGCTTCAAGATGTACCGGATGCTGCTGCTCGTCTTCATCATCAGCTCGTTCATCATGCTTGTGCCGGTCAACTTTTTCCATACGGTTCAATCTCCCGGATTCAACAATTACATGGGCATCGAGAGAAGCGATCTGCGCATCGACCTGCAGCATGCCGGCTCCGCCGGAGACGACTACCGGAGCATTGTCGCGCAGCTTGAGAACGATAACGACGTGGAGAAATACGCCGCAGTGCTCGTCAGCTCGTTCAAGATGGTCGGCGACGACGGGACTCTCGAAAACATGACCGTCGAAGTCGGCGACTTCGCGGCGTTCCCGCTGGAGTACATGCAGGGATCGGCTCCGTCGCGGGCCGACGAGATTGCGCTCTCCTACTTAAACGGCAAGGAAATGGAGAAGAAGGTAGGCGATCCGGTCCGGCTGATCGTGGACGGGCGGGAGATAACGCTTAAGGTGAGCGGCATCTACCAAGACGTGACGAACGGAGGCCGCACGGCCAAGGCGGCGCTGCCCGTCCGGCCCGACACAGTGCTTCGTTACGAAATCGCCGTCGACTTGAAGCCCGGGGCCGACGTCGCGGACAAGAGGGACCGGTACGCGCAAGCGATGCATCCGGCGAAGGTGACCGATCTGGCCGGCTATATGGCGCAGACGTTCGGCAATACGCTCGAACAGCTCAAGCTGGTGACGAGAGTCGCCACGGTCGTCGCTCTGCTGGTATCGGCGCTCATTACGGCGCTGTTCGTGAAGATGGCCGTAGCCAAGGACGCCGGTCAGATCGCAATCATGAAGAGCATCGGCTTCTCCATGCTGCACGTTCGCATTCAGTACGTGACGAAGGCGCTGCTCGTGCTCGTCGCCGGCATCGCCGTCGGAACCGTCCTGTCCAATACGGCTGGGCCGAGCGCCGCGGGGGTCGCGATGTCCTTCATGGGCGCCGCCCGCATCACATTCGTGATCGATCCGCTTCAGGCTTACGTGCTGTATCCGGCTTTGCTGCTGGCCGCCGTGACTGTCACGGCTCTCGTCAGCCTGGCATCGATCCGGAAAGTGAAAATGTCCGAGATGAACGCGACCTAAGAGGGAGGAATTGCGGTGGGAGTGCTGCTGGAAGCGAAGGAATTGAGCAAATCGTACGCAAGCGGCCCGAACGACGGGCAGCAGGTTTTGAAGAAGGTGAATCTGCAAATTCGCAAGGGCGAATTTATAGCGGTGATGGGGCCGTCCGGCTCGGGCAAGTCGACGCTGCTCTTTAACCTGAGCGGGATGGATCGGGCCAGCTCCGGCAGCGTAACGTTCGGCGGCGAGGACATCTGCTCGTTCTCCGAGAAGCGGCTGTCCGACCTGCGCCTGACGAAGATGGGGTTTATTTTTCAACACATCCATCTCTTGAAAAACTTGAGTCTCTTCGACAACATCGTCCTGTCCGCCTACCTGGCCAAGCGCAGCAGCCGCAAGAGCATTAATGAGAGGGCGCTCGAATACATGCGGAAGTCGGGCATCGACGAGCTGGCGGGCAAGAGCATTACGCAGGTGTCCGGAGGGCAGCTGCAGCGGGTGGCGATCTGCAGGGCGCTGATTAATCAGCCGGAGATCGTGTTCGGCGACGAGCCGACCGGCGCGCTTAATTCCAAATCCGCAGGAGAGATCATGGATCTGCTCGCGGACATCAACGAGGCCGGAACGACGATTCTGCTCGTGACGCACGACGTCAAGGTCGCGGCGAAGACGGAGCGAGTTCTGTTCATGCTGGACGGCAGTCTCGTCGCCGAGCGGAATCTTGGCAAGTACAGGAAAGAAAAAGGCGACGTCAAGGCGAGGGAAGAGGATCTGGCCGGTTGGCTGTCGAACTTAGGCTTGTAGCCTGTAAGGGCGCGGCCAAGAAAGGGCCGCCTTGGGGATATCGCGGACGTATCCCGGGGCGGTTCTTTTAACGTATCTGGAAAAATATTTAAACCTTCTTCTGCTGTCCTGCGTTAATTTAGGAGAGTCTCTTAATGGTGAAAGGTGGTCCGACGTGTCGATGTTTCTCGGCAAGAAAAAGGCGTTCGCATTAATCGGCCTGACGGCCCTGGCTTTGCTGTCGTCGTCCTGTTCCGGAGAAAATAGGAAGGAGAGCGCGCCTGAAGAGACGGCAGAAGGGAGCGCGGCCGCGCTTGCGATTCAGGCCGAACAGCCGGCTTCCGGCGAGGACGAGCCCTTCCGCTCCTACTTGCTGGCCTCGGTTCCCGATCGGCGCATCTATCTGTTCGCCGAAGAGAACGGCGTTACGCTGCATGCCGGCGATCTGTCGCGGCAATACGCTTGGAGCTATATGACTCCGCAGGGAATAGAGCCCGTGCTGCACGTGGCGGACTTCGACGGCGACGGGAAGGACGAGCTGGCCGTCATTTTGTACATCGGATCGGGGACGGGAGTATCCGTAGATGAGCTGCACGTCGTCGAGCTCGACGATCTTGGGGATTACCCGCTGGCGGTGGACGATTACAGATCCCAGGTCGATCAAGCGATCGACGAGTTGAAGGCAAACTCCGCTATTCCGGCACGGTATGCGGACCAGAAAATCGCGTTCGGCAACAGGATTTCGTACGAGAAGACCGAGGCAGGACTGAGGATGTCGATCGGCGCCGGAACCGTGACGCAGGACGATCCGATGCCGGACTACATCGGAGAGCTGATCGCGGACGTGAACTATAGGGACGGGAAGTATGCGTTGACCGGATTCCGCTTCGAAGAGGACGAGCAGGCTGCCGAGGCCGAGGCTCCTTCCCCGGCAACGGGCGCATTGGCGGAGCCGGGAGTCAACAACGAGTCGGCGGAGTCGCCGGACGGCAAGTACTTGGCCGAAGCCTACGGCGTTAACAAAGGGGTGACGGCAGGCGGACTGTATCCCGCGGAAGGGATCCGGCTCGTGCAGATAAGCACCGGCAAGGAGCTGTGGTCGACGATGGGTTACTACAGCCATTCCTTCGTCTGGTCGCCCAACAGCCGGTATGCAGCCGTCTCCTATGAGGCTCGCATCTGGGGAGGAACGGTCGCGGTCGACGCGCGCGACGGTTCGGAGATCGCGCTGCCCGATCTGGAATCGCTGCGCAAGCAATGGGAAGGGGGGACGACGGTGCACGAAGAGCGCCCCGATCCGCTCTTCCGGTCCGAGGAGTGGCTGGACGACCGCAGATTGCGCGTATCGTTCCAATGGACCGGAGCGGAATACGAGACCTACTCCGGGGAATACGTCTACGACGTTCCCGCAGGCAAGCTTCTCGAGGTTCGGCCGAACGCGGAGCGGTAGCTCGGCTTGGCCGCGGGCGGAAATCAGAGGATCGGATAATTCGCGCCGTAGCGGGGATTGGCGTAGAAGGGCGGGCGAGGCCCGATCTCGGGCATGGACCACGTATAAGGATTGGACGCGTAGCGCATCTGGACGCGGGCGTTCGAGCCGGTGACGAGAAGCAGGCGGACGCAAGGATCGAACTCGAAAATCATAGGCGGACCCTCCGAAAATGGATTTACCCATTAGCCTATTCGCCGAACGGACGCAGCGAGCCAGTCTTTATTTCCGGGAAGACCGGCACGGCGTATGCCTACTGTTCATATGCTGAACGGAAAGCGACAAGGAGGTCCGATTATGAATCCGAATCCGCAAAATCAGGCCGAATCGGAACGGCTGAAGCTCAAGCAGATCGAAGAGGCGCAGCAGTGGTTCGACGCGAATAAGGCGAAGGAGCCTTATCCTCTCTATCCCAATTACGGACAAATCACGAGATATCAACATATTCCGATCAACATGCCGGAGCAGCGCCAACTTAGGCAGCCGGGCATCGAGAGCGTGATGGTTCCGAGGCCGATCAACGAAAATCCTCATTATAAGGGAAGCTGCAAGCTGACCGGGAAGGTCGCTCTGATTACCGGAGGGGACAGCGGCATAGGCGCGGCCGCGGCGATCGCGTTCGCGAAGGAGGGCGCCGACGTGGCGATCTCTTACTTGGACGAACACGAGGACGCGAACCGGACGAAGCGGAGAATCGAAGAGCTGGGGCAGCGCTGTCTGCTGCTGCCCGGAGATCTGAGAGACAAGAGGGTGTGCGCGGCGATCGTGGAGCAGACCGTCGCCGTATTCGGAAGGCTCGACATTCTGTGCAACAACGTCGGCATCCAATTCCAACAAGAGAGTCTGTGCGACATTACGGACGAGCAATTCGACGACACGTTCAAAGTGAACATCTACTCCCATTTCTACACGACAAGAGCCGCGCTCCCGCATTTAAAGCCCGGAAGCTCCATCATCGGAACGGCGTCCGTCGTCCCGTATGTCGGCGAGGAGCAATTGATCGATTACACCGCGACCAAGGGCGCGATCGTCGGATTTACCCGGGCGTTGGCCAAGAGCGTAGTGAAGCGGGGCATCCGCGTCAACGCCGTGGCGCCCGGGCGTACGTGGACGCCGCTCATTCCGGCGAGCTTCTCGTCGGACCAGGTGGCGGTGTTCGGCGCGTTCAACCCGATGGAACGGTCGGCCCAACCGTTCGAGATGGCGCCTACTTTCGTCTACCTGGCGTCCGACGATTCCCGGTTCGTGACCGGTCAGGTGCTGCATGTGGACGGCGGCGAATCTACGAGCTCGTGAGGTCATTTCTTAGCCGTGTTCCCTGGTTCAACTATCCATAATGAACGAGCGGCCGATCTTCAGGCAGTCGAGCGGTTCAATTTTCCTTCGGCGATTGTGGTATACTGTTTACATCGTATACACTTTTTGCGCAGTTCCTTGGCGGGAGCTCGCGAACACTTCAAGGAGAGAACGATGGAACGGATGCGCCACGAAAACAATGGGGACGGATTAAACGAAGAGGCGCTGGAGAAGCTGCCGAACGGAGCGAAGCTCGGGTGGGGGCTGGCGAAGCCTTCGACGCGGGGACCGAAAGGAGAGCTGAGCGTCAAGAAAATCGTCGACGCGGCAGTCGCGCTGGCCGACCGGGACGGGCTTGCCGCCGTATCGATGAGCCGGGTCGCGGCGTCTCTTGGTTTTACGACGATGTCGCTTTATCGATATATCGCGAGCAAAGACGATCTTCTGATGCTGATGTACGATTCCGTAAGCGAGCTGGAGTTCCCGGAAAGAAAAGACGGAGATTGGCGGGCCGAGATGCGGGCGTACGTGTGGGCGTGCGTGGAGGTGTTCGTCAAGCATCCCTGGTTCGGGGATATTCCGGTGACCTCGATCCCGATCATGCCGAACACGCTGAAAATCGTCGATTGGATGTTGGGGACGATGCGTACTTTTCCGCTGAACGAGCATGAGAAGATGTCGATCCTGCTGCTTCTGAGCAGCTACAGCCGTTCCGTCGGATTGATCAACCGCGACTTCGGCCAGGCGCTCAAGGCGGGAGCCAATCCGGATACGTTCAACGGGCTGGAGTACAGCGCGGCGCTGAAGCAGCTCGTCAAGCCGGACAGCTATCCTCACTTGTATCCGATCGTCATGTCGGGTACCTACGCAGGGGAGAACGATCAGACGAGCACGGTCGGCGACGATTTCGACTTCGGCCTGGAGCGCATTCTGGACGGCGTTCAGCATTATTTGGATACTCGGAAGGCACCTGGGCCCGGCCCCGGTCGATAAGCTCGCGAGACGCGCTTAACTGCCGCAGCCGGGTTCAGCCCGGGCGAATAAGCCTGCCCGGCGAGCTTATCGGTTTATCTGCGTCCGGCCCGGCGGCGGAACGAGATGCCGCACCACGCGATGGCGACCGCGATAAGCAGCGCGCACCAGCCGACGGCCAGCCAGGCCTGATCGCCGATCGGCGTGCCGGTCAGCAGGCCGCGGATCGTCTCGATGACCGGCGTAATCGGCTGGTGGTTGGCGACGCCTCGCAGCCAGCCCGGCATCGTCTCCGTCTGCACGAATGCGCTGGACAGGTAGGGGAGGAACAGCAGGGCGAAGCCGTATCCGCTAGCCGCCGAAGGGCTGCCCGCGACGAGTCCTATCGCGGCGTACAGCCACGTGAAGGCGAGAATGAACAGCACGATGATGCCGAGCGCCGCCAGCCACTCCGTCAAGCCGGCATTGGGGCGAAAGCCGACGAGGAAGGCGACGCCGATGACGATCGCGGTGGCGAGCAGGTTGCGGGCGAGGCTGGCGGCGACATGACCGGTCACGACGCCCATGCTGTGGATCGGCATCGTGCGGAAGCGGTCGATGATGCCGTTCGTCATGTCCATGGAGACGTCGACGGCGGTGCTGGAAGATCCGAAGCCGGCGCACAGCAAAATAATGCCCGGAACGACGTAGTTGACATAGTTGCCGCTCGGATCGAGCGCTCCGCCGAATACGTAGGTGAACACCAGCATAAGCATCACTGGAAGCATAACGGCCATGAGCAGAGCCTCGACGTTTCGCAGGCTGAGGCGGATGCTGCGGCCGATGAAGACGGCGTTCGAGACGAAGAACGAGGCCGACGGCGGCGCCGAGCGGGAAGAGAGATTCATCATTTTAGCGCAGGCGGCCCCTACCTCTATAGGTGGGAGAGGAATGCGCTTCGGATACGGTGGCTTTAGCCGCATCAAGTATCCGACATCCCTGCCTGCTTGCCTCCTTTTTGTGGTAAAATTGGATCAGGAGAAACGGTTAATTAAGGCACTCCTGTTCTTTGAAAACTCAATGTATGGAGTTGGGTGCGGTAGTCGCAACCGTAAAACATTGAACGACTTACAGCCGTCTTGACGGTGCATCGCGGGCATGTCCCGTGTTGCAGGGCTGTTGTCAACCAGCCTAATGTAACGCCACCCTAAGGAAGGAGCCGCAAGGCGTTTGCACTTCCGGGCAGTTACAAGCTCCCGCCTCTATAGGCGGTGAGTCGTTGACGAGATCGATTCCTCCAAACGAGGTTGGGATGTAAGAGCCAGGAACACATCGTCCATGCTCGGCTTGCGCAGGCTTACGCGCGCGTCCGGCGGGAGCAGGGGAGCAAGCTCGGACAGCGCTTGACGGACGTCGGCGATCGTGCCGGACGTGGACACCGTCCGCAGCAGCACCTCATTGCGGTCGCGCAGCTCGATCACTTCCTCGCCGACTCTGGCTTTCAGCTCGGCAGCCGTACCGGTCGCGACGATCCGTCCGCCGTCGAT
Source organism: Cohnella sp. (assembly GCF_041641335.1). Taxonomy (NCBI): domain Bacteria; kingdom Bacillati; phylum Bacillota; class Bacilli; order Caryophanales; family Paenibacillaceae; genus Cohnella; species Cohnella sp. The sequence goes on from NZ_JBEPYQ010000018.1 coordinate 36,147, forward strand.
GACCGAGATCGTATCGGCCAATTGGTCGGCCTCCTCCAAGTATTGCGTCGTCAGGAAGACGGTAATGCCGCGCTCTTTCAATTGGAGGATAGTCTTCCAGAGCGTCTGCCGGCTTATCGTATCCAGTCCGGTCGTCGGTTCGTCCAGAAACAGCACCGGCCGTTCCACGACGAGACTGACGGCGAGATCGAGCCTTCTGCGCATGCCGCCCGAATACGACTTCACCCGCTTGCCTGCTGCCGACAGGAGCTCGAACCCTTGCAGCAGCTCCGCCGTGCGGGCTTTCGACTCCGACGGGGATAACCCGGACAATCGGCAGATCATGCGCATGTTCTCTTCCCCTGTCAGCATTTCGTCCACGGCCGCGAACTGTCCGGTCAAGCTGATGGACATCTTCACTTTCGTTTTCTCCGCCGCAACTTCGTACCCCGCTACCCTCGCCTCTCCCGCATCGGCGGCCGTCAAAGTAGACAGAATGTTGATCAGCGTGGTCTTGCCCGCGCCGTTCGGTCCGAGCAGCGCATAGATGATGCCGGAAGGCACGGACAGATCGACCCCGTCTAGAACGACTTGCTTGCCGAAGCGTTTCTTCAAACCCTTCGTTTCTATAGCGAGCTGTTTCATCCTTGTTCCCCTTTCGTCCTTTATAAAACTGTATGTTTCATAAACAGTATATTATGTATACAGTTTTGGGGCAACTACAATATTTTTCGATTTAATAATCCCTCCCATCCAAAACAATCCTGTTATTGAGAATGATTTTCAATTATAATTTGGCAAAGAGAAAGGAAGTTGGGAGGAGCGTCGAGTGAATTATCGAGACCATGTCTTGTTGTGGAACCAAGCGTTCGTCCAGGTGATGGACCTGCGTCATACGCACATGGAGCCGGGGACGGCTCTACGGGCTTACCGGCTGCCGTCCAGCGCCTTTATCTATATCGTTCGGGGAAGCGCGATCGTCGGGTTGGACGGGGAGAGCAAATCCGTGGAGCGGTTTCACGTGCTGCACGGGGGCAAAGGAACGCGTCTGGATATCGAAGCAAGCGATCCGCTGGAGTATTATCTGATCTTGTACAAGGCGAATTTGTCGCCGCCTTGCCGCCAAGAGCTCGTCAGCTTGCTGGAGAAGGAGAGGCCGTTCGGCCTGCAATACGACTTCAAGCCGGGGGAGCCGCTCGCCCTGTTCGATCCGCTCGTTCGGATGGAAGGAAGCTGGCTGCCGGAGCGGCCGGAGGACAAGCTGTACGCGAAAGCTTTATTTTATCGCTTCGTGCACGAATTGCTGCGGCAATTCGGCGATCAGAGAGTGGCCGCGTTCAAGCCCGACCCGGTCGCGCAGGCGGTTCGCTACCTCCACGAGAACTATAAGGAGCCGATTACGCTCGAATCTCTTGCCGGACTGCTCGACTGCCATCCGCGGCACTTGCAGCGGCTGTTCAAGAGCAGAACGGGCACGAGCCCGATCGACTATCTCATTCGCGTGCGCATGGACAAGGCGAAGGAACTGCTGCTGACGACGGATTTCGCCCTTAAAGACATCGCGGAAGGGGTAGGCTACGCGGACAGCTACTATTTCGGCCGATTGTTCAAGAAAACGGAGGGGGTTTCGCCGATTCGCTTCAAGGACATGGGCGGCAGCGTTCAGGTCCGTCGCCATAATCCATTTCGCTTGTCCGGATCCTCCATTGCGAAGAATGGCTCATCCCGCTATATTGTTAATGAACATGAGAATCATTATCAACTGGGTAGAGAGGGAGTCATACACATGCAATGGCAAGCCAAATCGAGAGCTCTTACATTCGCCACTTTACTGCTAGGTCTGTCCTTGCTGCTCGGCGCGTGCGGGGCGGCAAACAATAGTTCCGCCACCGGAAGCCCGTCGCCATCGTCCGGCAGCGTCGCGTCGCCGTCCGCGTCCTCGCCGCAAGCGTCCGCGAGCGAGGCGCCGCGCGTCGTCAAGCACGCGATGGGAGAAGAGACGCTGGTCGGTACGCCGAAGCGCGTCGTCATTCTGACCAACGAAGGAACGGAGGCGCTTCTGGCGGTCGGGATCAAGCCGGTAGGAGCGGTGCAATCCTGGATCGGAGATCCGTGGTACGACCATATCAAGGACGAAATGGAAGGCGTAACGGCGGTAGGAGACGAGCTTCAGCCCAACGTCGAGCTGATTGCCAGCCTCGAGCCGGATTTGATTATCGGCAATAAAGTCAGACAGGAAAAAATCTACGAGCAGTTAAAGGCGATCGCGCCGACCGTATTCGCCGCCGATCTGGGCGGCAACTGGAAGGTAAACTTCGAGCTGTACTCCGAAGCGGTCAACAAAAAAGCGGAAGGCGAGAAAGCGATGGCCGACTTCGACAAGCGCGTCGAGGAAGTGAAGGCCAAGCTCGGCGACAAGGCGGCGACAAAAGTGTCCTTGGTCCGTTTCTCCGCCGCTCAGGTGCGAATCTACCAGAAGCAAACGTTCGCAGGAGTGCTGTTGAACCAGCTTGGAATCGCCCGGCCGGAGGCGCAGGACAAAGACGCGTTCATCGAGATCATGACCAAGGAAAACATTCCGAATATGGACGGGGACGTCATGTTCTACTTCGTATCGGAAAATCCGGGCTCTACGGACGCGTCCAAAGTGGTGGAAGAGTGGATGAACGATCCGCTGTTCAAAAACTTGAGCGTAGCCAAGAACAACAAGGTGATTCAGGTGGACGAAGCGATCTGGAATACGGCCGGAGGCTACGAAGCGGCGAACCTGCTGCTGGACGAGCTGATCGAATACTTCGAAGTGAAATAAGAAATGGTATGCCGGCAAGCTGACGCCCGTGACGCGTCGGCTTGTTGAGCTTTTGGGCGACGGGTGAGACAGTTGAAGCAGTCGAAGGAAAACGCGTTTCGTTTGCATAACCGCAGGCAGAGGGCGGCCGGCTTATCCGTCGGCGCCGCTGTGCTGCTCGCAAGCGTCTTATTGAGCATATTGCTCGGTCTTCACAGTTATGGAATCGGGGATCTGTGGCAATCCTACCGCCATTTCGACGGTTCCAACGACCATCTGATCCTGACGACGACCCGGGTGCCCCGAGCGCTCGTGGCGCTCGCGACGGGAGCAAGCCTTGCAGTTGCGGGAGCGGTCATGCAGGTCGTCACGAAAAATCCGCTGGCGTCGCCGTCGGTGCTGGGCGTTAACTCGGGCGCGTCGCTTTTCGTCGTGGTCGGGCTGATCGCCTTCGGTTCTTCGCTGACGCTCGGCGGCATGATCTGGATCGCGTTCGCGGGCGCGCTCGCTGCGGCGGCGTTCGTCTATGCGATCGGCGCCCGCGAACGGGGAGGCTTCGAGCCGGTCAGGCTGACCTTGGCCGGAGCCGCGATCGCGGCTTTCGCGTCGTCGGCTACGTCGGGGCTGATGCTTCTCCACAAGCAATCGCTGGAATCCGCCTTGTTCTGGATGATCGGCTCCGTCTCGGGCAGGAAGCTGGAGCATTTGGCGGACGTTCTTCCCTACATGCTGGCGGGACTGGCGCTGGCGATGCTGCTGTCGGGATCGCTGAACGTCATGGCGCTCGGCGACGACAACGCCAAGAGCCTCGGTCAGAGACTGTTGATCTCCCGGGCCGCGGCGGCGGTCGCCGTCATGCTCCTCGCGGGCAGCTCCGTCGCCATCGCCGGTCCGATCGCGTTCGTAGGCCTCGTCGTGCCGCACCTGTGCAGGGCGCTCGTCGGCAACGACCACCGCTGGCTCATTCCTTATTGCGCGATAACGGGCGCCATTCTTCTCGTTACGGCCGATCTCGCCTCGCGATTCGTCCTGATGCCGAAGGAAGTTCCCGTAGGGGTCGCGACGGCGCTGATCGGCGTTCCGTTTCTGATCCGCGTCGCGAGAAGGAGGAAGCATGAGTAGGCGGAATTCACGTAGGACGATGTACCTGCTGTTGTCGTTAACCGTTGTAACGGCGTTGACCGCGCTTGTCTGCCTGTCGATAGGAGGAGTGGGCGTTCCCCTCAAGGAGGTCGTCCTGTCTCTGATCGGAAGGAACGACCAGGGCAGCGATCTGATCGTCATGAAGCTCCGGATGCCGAGAATCGCGGCGGCTCTGCTGGTCGGAGCGGCTTTGGCGGTGTCCGGAGCGCTGCTTCAGGGCGTCGTTCGCAATCCGCTCGCTTCGCCCGATCTGATGGGGGTGACGGGAGGCGCTTCGGTCGCGGCCGTCGCCTTCATGACGCTGTTCCAGGGATACAGCGTTCACTGGATTCCGGTCGTCGCGGTCGCCGGCGCTTTCGTTGCGGCCGCGATCAATTACGTGCTGGCTTGGAGCAGAGGCGTGTCGCCGATGCGGCTCGTGCTGATCGGAATCGGCATCTCGACGGCGGCGGGCGCGATCACGATGTTCCTGCTGATCAGCGGCCCGGCGTATCTCGCAGCCCAGGTGCTGAACTGGATGACAGGAAGCGTCTATGGCACCAACTGGACGTACATTCAGGCGCTATGGCCGTGGGTCGCGTTTTTTTTGCCGCTCTCGCTGCTCTACGCCAAGGAATTGAACGTGCAGTCGCTCGGCGATGCCGCGGCCATCGGTCTGGGAAGCCGGCTTCAGCTTCATCGCGTCATCCTTATCGGAATCAGCGTCGCTTTGGCGGGAGCCGCGGTAGGCATAGCCGGCACGCTTTCCTTCATCGGACTCCTGGCGCCCCATATGGCGAGGAGAATCGCCGGACGATCGCATGCGGTAATCATTCCGGTGTCCGCGCTGCTCGGCGCCAATCTGCTGCTGCTGTCCGACCTGGCCGGCAGAACGCTGTTCCAGCCTCTCGATATTCCCGCGGGCGTGTTTACGGCCGGGATCGGAGCGCCGTTTTTCCTGTATTTGCTTATGCGGCGGGGGAACGGGAGGCCGTAAAGAGGACCCAGGCAATGAGTAGGTCGTTCCTATACCTGCAATCGACTCGTTCGGAATGTTTATTATTTGTTGATAGTCTCTTTTGTAAGATATAGTCGATTGTTGTCGTCATGGACACAGATCGATTATATGCAGGGGAGGCTTGCAGGATGAGGATGAACAACCCTTCGAGAACTTTTAGGAAGAGCAAATTCGCGCTTAGTTTTTTGCTTGCGTTTATGGCGGTTTGGTTACCCGTTTCGGGGAACACCGCGCATGCGGCTAGCGCTTGGTTGATCGTAGACGGAGGAATCGGTCTGAGCAAGGATCCGACCAAGAAGGTCTTCAAAAGCGATCTGATATCTTTTGAGAGCGAGCTGTATGTCTTATGGTCCGAAGAGTACGCTCAAAGCAAATACCAGATACACGCGATGAAATTTGATGGAACAAATTGGAGTTCAGTGGACGAAAATAAAGAAGGCTGTATAGCTTCAGGCTGTATTAACGCATATGCGAGCCAGGCGGATAGTTCGGCCTTCGCACCGTCCTTGACGGTTTTTAAAGATAAACTGTATGCGGGATGGTACGAAAGGTACTTTATGGTCAACAATTTGGCGATCGTCAGAAGCTATGACGGCAGCGGCTGGAATACTGAGGCCGGCGGAAAATTGAATTTAAGCGCAGAACCGGGCAACGAGCCGACGATGATGGAGCTGAACGGAGAGCTCTACGCAGCCTGGCTGGAGAAGTATAACGTATTTGTCAAGAAGTATAACGAGAGCAATGGTCAATGGCAGCTTGTATCGCCATCGGCGGGTCTGAACTCGTATACGTCCGATCCCCCGCGATTGGTCGTATACAACAACAAATTGTATGCCGTATGGCGCGAATGGGAGCAAGGAGTAGCCGGTTCCAATAAAATAATGGTTAGCCGTTATAACGGCGGCACAAGCTGGACTTCTGTCGTCAATGAAGGATTGTCGACCGGAGTAATCGCCACGAGATTAGATCCGAGCGCGGCGGTGTACAAGGACAAATTCTATGTGGCCTGGTCCGAGGGCAATCAGGTCATAAGAGCAAAATCCTACGACGGGGAAGATTGGGAATGGGTCGACAATAACAAAGGTTTGAATTTCCTGATGAGCGCTGCGGCTAAAGTTCCAAAGCTCATCGCTTACGACGGTTATTTGTATGCCTCCTGGACGGAAGCCGGAAAAATACGCGTCAAAAAGTATAACGGCATCAGCTGGACGGCGGCAGACAGCGGGTTGGGGCTGAATGCTGGCAACGGGACTGCCAATGATCCTTCGCTGGGCATCCACGACGGCAAGCTGTACGCGTCATGGGCGGAGACGTCCTCGGGCCAAAATCAAATCAGAGTCGCGCAGATGCCGTTGCCGCCGACCGCGCCGGGCGCTCCGACGAACGTATCGGCGACGGCGGGCGTCGGGGAAGCGACGGTCAGCTTCGACCCGCCAGCAAGCAACGGGGGCAGTCCGATTACCGAATATATCGTCACGTCCAGTCCCGGAGGGCTTACGGGAACGGGCGGATCAAGCCCGATTACGGTGACGGGTCTGACGTACGGAGAGAATTATACGTTCTCGGTATCGGCGAAAAATAGCGCGGGAACGTCCGTCTCGTCAGTTGCATCAAACGAGATTACGCCGCTCGGACTGGCACCGGACGCGCCGGCGAACGTGACTGCGACTGCCGGGAACGGGTCGGCCTCGATCAGCTTCGATCCTCCGGCGAACGACGGAGGCAGCCCGATTACGGGCTATGTCGTGACTTCGAACCCCGGTGGCTTTACGGCGACGGGCAGCGCAAGCCCGATTACGGTAACGGGCTTGACGAACGGGGAGAATTACGAGTTTACGGTCGTGGCGACCAACGCGGTCGGCGATTCGGTCGCTTCTTCTCCGTCGAACGCAGTCGTTCCGGCTCCGGTGGCGCCGGGCATCCCGACGAATGTAACTGCGGCTGCGGGCGTCGGGGAAGCGACGGTCAGCTTCGATCCTCCGACGAGCGACGGAGGCAGCCCGATTACCGAATATGTCGTCACCTCCATTCCCGACGGGCTTACGGGAACGGGAGCGGCAAGTCCGATAACGGTGACGGGAGTCACGTACGGAGTGAATTACACGTTCACGGTGACGGCGAAAAACGTTGCAGGGGTTTCCGCCGCATCGGCTCCTTCGAACCCGATTAATCCGCTTGCGTTCGCGCCCGATGCACCGTTGAACGTGACGGCGACTGCAGGGAACGGGTCGGCCTTGATCAGCTTCGATCCTCCGGGGGGCGACGGAGGCAGCCCGATTACGAACTATGTCGTCACTTCGAGCCCTGGTGGCTATACGGCGTCGGGCGGTTCAAGCCCGATAACGGTAACGGGCCTGACGAACGGGGAGAGCTACACGTTTAAGGTAGCGGCGAGCAACGCGGCGGGAGCTTCCGTCGCTTCCGCGCCGTCGAACGCGATCGTCCCGACGCCGCTGGCTCCGGATGCTCCGACCCAAGTGGTTGCAGTACCGGGAATCCGCGGAGCCATAGTCAGCTTCGATCCGCCGGATAACGACGGAGGCAGTTCGATTACGGAATACGCGGTGACGGCAAGTCCGGGAGGCCTTACCGCGACCGGATCGGCAAGTCCGATTCAGGTAACCGGGTTAACTTACGGGGTGAACTATACGTTCACGGTGACGGCGAAGAACGGCGCCGGAATTTCTGTCGCCTCCGCTCCTTCGAGCGAAATGACGCCGCTTGCGTTCGCGCCGGACGCGCCGACGAACGTGACGGCGTCCGCGGGCAACGGGTCGGCCGTGATCCGCTTTGATCCGCCGGGTAACGACGGAGGCAGTCCGATTACGGAATTCGTGGTGACGTCAAATCCGGGCGGCATCACAGCAACTGGAGGCGGCAGTCCGATTACGGTGACCGGCCTGAACAACGGAGAGAGCTATACGTTTACCGTCATCGCCCAAAATCTCGCCGGAAGCGGGGCTGCCTCCGCCGAGTCCAACTCGGTCACTCCAGCCGCTCCGTCCGGAGGAAGCGGCGGTACGCCGCCGGCGCAATCGGGACCGACCGGACCTTCCGCTCCGGCGAATACGGGAGTGGACGTGCTGGTCAACGGCAAGGCGGAGAACGCGGGGACGGCAACGCGATCCGAGCGCGCCGGACAGTCCGTCACGACGATTTCCGTCGACGAAAATAAGCTGGCAGCCAAGCTTGCGGCAGAAGGCAGCGGCGCCGTCGTCGCCATTCCCGTCGGGGCAGGGCCGGACGTCGTCATCGGCGAGCTGAACGGGCGGATGGTTAGGAGCATGGAGGACAAGCGGGCGGTGTTGGAAATCCGTACCGCTCGCGCGACCTACTCGCTTCCGGCCTTGCAGATCAACATCGACGCCCTCTCCGAGCAGATCGGCAAGTCGGTCGCCCTGGAAGACATCAAGGTGCGGATCGAGATTGCGGCGGTTTCGGCGGAGGCGGCGAAAGTCGTGGAAAACGCGGCGGAAAAAGGTTCGTTCACGCTGGTCTCGCCTTCGTTGGAGTTCAAGGTTCAGGCGGTCTTCGGGGATCGGACGATCAAGGTGGAGAAGTTTAACGCTTACGTCGAGCGGACGGTCGCGATCCCGGACGGCGTCGACCCGAACAAAATTACGACGGGCGTCGTCGTCGATCCGAACGGCACGGTGCGCCACGTGCCGACGAAGGTCGTCGTCGACGGCAAGTATTACGCCAAGATCAACAGCTTGACGAACAGCGCGTATTCGGTCGTCTGGCATCCGCTGGAATTCGCCGACGTCGCGAAGCATTGGGCGAAAGACGCGGTAAACGACATGGGCTCGCGGATGGTTATCGGCGGCGTAGGCAACGGGCTGTTCAGTCCGGACAGAGACATTACGCGCGCAGAATTCGCGGCGATCGTCGTTCGCGCGCTGGGACTGAAGCCGGAGACCGGAGCGGCTCCGTTCTCCGACGTGAAGGAATCGGACTGGTACAATGGGGCGGTAAAGACAGCCCATGCGTACGGTCTGATCGACGGCATGGGAGACGGCACGTTCCGACCGAACGATAAGATCACGCGAGAGCAGGCCATGACGATTATCGCCGAAGCGATGAAGCTGACGGGGCTGAACAACGGACGGAATGCTGTCGGGACGCGGGAGGAAGCGCTGGAGCCGTTCGCAGACCGCGCATCCGCGGCAGGCTGGGCGCGGAGCGGCATCGCCGACAGTGTGCGTTCCGGCATCGTGACGGGCCGCAACAGCGCCACTCTCGCTCCGAAAGCCTACATGACAAGGGCCGAAACCGCATCGATCGTGCAGCGGCTGCTGCAGAAGTCCGGGCTGATCTAAGCCGCCAGGAAGGAGTCGCCCGTTCCGATTCCGTGTTTTATATTCGGAAGTTGCCGGGCTTTGCAGGAATTTCGCCGTGCGCTGCGAATCGATAAGGCGATACCCTTATGATGAGGGTTGAACCTCTTCATGCGAAAGAAGGCGATCTCTGTGAGCAGGCAAGTCAGCATCGGAGTTATCGGATTGGGCGGAATGGCAAGGTATCATATCGAGCAGTTGGGCAAGGTGGAGGGCGTGAAGATCGTCGCGCTATGCGACGTCAGCGAGGAAGCGCTGGCGGAGGTGGGCGGCAATCTGGGCGTACCGGAGGAGCGGCGCTATCGCGATGCGGATGCGCTCATTGCCGATGCGGGAGTGGAAGGCGTCGTCTCCGTGACGCCGAACGATTCGCATGCGGCGATTCTGCTGGCGTGCATCGCGGCGGGCAAGCCGCTCTTCGCGGAGAAGCCGCTGACGCGGACGCTGGACGAGGCGCGCGAGGTGCTGGAGGCGTACCGCCGCCGTCCGATTCCGCTGCTGATCAATTTCTCGTATCGCAACGGACCGGCTTTCCAATATGCGCGGAAGTTCGTCGCCGAAGGCAAGCTGGGCCGCATCAACCATCTGTTCGTGCAATATTTGCAGGATTGGGGCTCGACGGTGAAAAACACGCCGTTCCTGTGGCGCTTCGACGAGGCGGTGACGGGAACCGGGACGCTCGGAGATCTCGGCTCGCATATGATCGACATCGCGGAATATTTGACCGGCGGACGCATGGCCGAGCTTCAGGCAATGCTAACGACGATCGTGCCGGAGCGCCCTCATCCGCAGACGGGGGAGTCCGTACAAGTCAAGGTCGACGACTTCGCCTGCTTTAATGCCCGCTTCGCAGACGGGGCCGTCGGCGTGTTCCAGACGTCGCGCAACGCGCTCGGCTCGGGCAACCAGCACGAGGTCGCGCTGTACGGCGAGAAGGGGACGCTGCTTGTCAGCACGCTGAACGACCGGCAGCTCGTCTGGATGTGTCCCACGGAGGACGGCAGGGAGACGGCGACCCAGAAGATCGACGTCGCGGAGAGCGAAGGGCTGAACCCGTGGGCGGAGTTCGCCGAACGCATCCGCGGCGAACGTCCGGCCAGCCCGGAATTCGCCGGGCTGGAGGACGGCTATCGCAATCAACTGCTTCTCGAAGCGGTCGTGCGAGCGAACGCGGCCCGGGCCGCAGTTGCGGTCGAAGCGGAATAAGGGGCTTTCCCTCTAAAGAGGTGTCGGGCATTCCGATTGCAATCGGAACGTTCGACACCTTTTTTGCTGCGCGCGGTCCAAGCCTCGTCAAAACTACGGAACGCAGTCCCCCTAAAGCGTAATGTAAGCGGTTTCTTATCCCCGCCGAATTCTCGCATACTAAACGAGCAACGACATCCAACCTCCGGGTCAGCCGAAGGAGTTGCCCGGAGTCGGATGTAAATCACGTTAATGGGGGAGATCAGGCGATGAAAAAAAGCTTATCCGTTGTGCTGGCGTTCGCGCTGACGTTCGTATTGGCCGCATGCGGCGGGGGAAATAACGAGGGGACGCCGAGCGGAAGCGCCAGCCCGAGCAAGCCGTCCGGGAACTCCGCGAAACCGGCGGAAAAAATCACGATCGAATACTGGCACACGTATTCGGATTCCGAGGAGAAGGTACTGCTCGAGAAGATCAAGCCGCAGTTCGAGTCCGAGCACCCGAACATCGAGCTGAAGCTGACCCGCATGCCGTACGAGGGACTGAAGGACCAGGTAATCGCGGCGGTGGCCGGCGACGCGGCTCCCGATCTGATGCGGATGGACATCATCTGGGTGCCCGAGCTCGCCTCGAAGGGAGCGCTGAAGAAGCTGAGCGACCTGCCCGGCTTCGACGACGTGAAGAGCGCCGTATTCGACAGTCCAATGCAGACGAACATTTTCAAGGGCGAATATTACGGCGTGCCGCTTAACACGAATACGAAAATCGCCATCTACAACGCCGACACGCTGAAGGAAGCGGGGCTGGAGCAGGCGCCGGCGACAATGGACGAATTGGTGCAGGCCGCCCGCAGCCTGAAATCCCAAGGCAAGCAGGGCATCGGCGTATCGAGCATCGGAGCATGGGGAGTGCTGCCTTATTTCTGGAGCCTCGGCGGCAAAGTGACGAACGACGACTATACGCAGGTGGACGGTTATCTGAACAGCCCGGCCAGCATCGAGGCGCTGGAGACGATCGTGAGCTGGAACAACGAAGGGCTCGTCATTCCGGCGCTGCTCGGCGGAGAGCCGGGCTCGTGGGACGGGCTGAAATCCGGGCAGTATATGATGATCGACGACGGCCCGTGGTTTTTCAGCATTCTGCTCGGCGATGCGGAGAACACGTTTAACCCGCTGGACAAAACCGTTCGCGCGCAGCTCCCGGCCGGTCCCGGCGGCAGCATCTCGGTCGTCGGCGGCGAGAACCTCGTCACGTTCGCCAACTCCAAGCATCCGGAGGAAGCGTGGACGTTCATGAAGTGGATGCTCGGCAAGGAGCCGCAGCAGATCATGGTCGAAGCCGGGATGGTGCCGACGAACCGCGAGGCCGCGCAGGCCATCGATCCGGGCCAGAACCCGTACATCGGCACGTTCATCGAGCAGCTTAACACGGCGCTGCCTCGCACGCCGATCCCGCAATGGGGCGAGATGGAGACGATCTTCAACCTGAGCCTGGAGAAAGCGATCCGCGGCGATCAGACGGCGGCGGACGCGCTGAACGAAGCGGTGAAGCAGATAAACGCCATTCTGGCCAAGTAGCTTACCACGAAGACGGCTGCGCCGACGAAGCGATCGCGGCGCGGCCGTCGCTATCCCATAGAAGGAGGCCATAGCCGTGACGCAAGCGACGCTGCCCCGCAAATCCCGGTTCCGAACCGGTCTGGCGCAATGGCTGAACGCTCTTCCGTTCGTCGCCGTCGGGCTCGTCGGCGTTCTCGTCTTCGTCGTCTATCCGATGATCCAGAACGTCAAGGTGAGCTTTCAGGAGTTTAACATTTTGCCCGGCCAGAACAGTCCGTGGGTCGGGTGGGACAACTACCGGGCCGTATTCGAGGACCCGAACGGCAAATTCATGATCGCGCTGAAGAACACGTTCCTCAACGTAGCGGTCACCGTGCCGATCAACTGGTTTCTCGCGGTGTTTTTCGCCGTCGTCATCAATACCCGGTTCGTGAAAATGAAGGTTGCATTCCGCACGCTGTACTACTTGCCGATCGTGACGTCGTGGATCGTCGTCGCGCTGCTGTTCAAATATTTGTTCGCCGACGGATCCGGCGGCTTCGTCAACTACGTGCTGCTGAACGTCGGCATCCTGTCCGAGCCGATCGCCTGGAAGAGCCATTACTGGTCGGCGATGATCATGATCTGGCTGTTCCATATTTGGAAGACGGTCGGCTGGGGCATCGTCATCTATCTGGCCGCTCTCCAAGGCATCCCGCGCGACTTGTACGAGGCGGCGGACATGGACGGCGCTTCGGCGACGGGGAAATTTTTCCGCGTGACGCTGCCGATGCTGCGCCCGATTACGGTGTTCGTGCTGATCAACCTGGTCAACGGCGCGTTCGGCTTTTTCCCGCAGGTGTACTTCATTACGGCAGGCGGTCCGATGAACCAGACGCAGGTCATTCCGAGCCTGATCTACATGGAGGCGTTCAAGCACTTCCACTTCGGGGAAGCGGCGGCGATGGGCGTCATGATGGGGCTGCTCGTATTTGCCGTCACGTATTACCAGATGACCAAGATCGGCAAGCAACGCTTGTTCTGACGACGATTGGAGGAGACCCGTCCTATGAGAACGCCATGGATGACGAAGCTCGCCGTATATGCCATTCTCGTGGCCGGAGCGCTGCTGTTCGTTTTTCCGTTCATTTATATGATTCTCACTTCCTTCTTCACCGCCACGTTCTCGCTGCCGAGGCCGGAGGAAGTGTTCAGAGTGACGCCCAACTTCATCAACTATCAGGTGGTCTGGGGCAAAAACCACTTCGCGCAATACTTCGGCAACAGCATGCTGCTCACGTCGGTGGCGATGCTGGGAGCGCTGCTCGTCAGTTCGTTGACCGCATACGGGTTTGCGCGGTTTTCTTTTCCCGGCAAGGAGGGCGTATTCCGCTTGTTCCTGCTGACGATGATGATCCCGTCGGTCATCAACATCATTCCGCAATTCATCATCATCAAAAATATGGGGCTGGTGAACACGTACGCGGGATTATGGCTCGTCTACATCGCAACCGGGGTCGTGGGCAACATGTTTTTTCTCCGGGGGTTCTTCGAGAGCATTCCGCGGGAGCTGGAGGAGTCGGTGCTAATCGACGGCGGGGGGAGCTGGCGCATCTATTGGAACATCTACCTGCCCTTGTCGCTGCCGGCGATGGGGACGCTCGCGATCTTCGTGTTCCAGGCGACATGGGAGGAATACTTCCTGGCGCTGACGATCATCAAGAGCGAGGCGCTGCGCACGCTGCCGATCGCCATTCTGATGTTCAACGACAAGTACGCGACCAACTACGGGCAAATTTTCGCCGCGTCGATCATCGCGCTGCTGCCGGTCATTCTGATCTATGTCGCCTTCCAGAAAAAGTTCGTGCAGTCGGGCTTTAACGAAGGGGCGGTAAAAGGCTGATGGGGGACGGAATTCCGGAAAATGCGACACCTTGTTGAAAGTGCTTTCATAGGGCCCTCCCGGCGGTGTACAATAGGCGTACGGGAGGAGAGCGGCAATGAATCAACTCGTATGGGGCGCGGCCCAGAGGCTTCGCGGCGGCAGAAGATTCGCGACGAAAATGATCCTGGCCCTGCTCGTCGTCATCCTCATTCCGACGCTGACGAGCGTGCTGTTCTACAACGCTTCGTCGAAGCTCGTCAAGAAGAACGTCCGCGTCTCCTCGCTCCAGCTTGTCCGGCAGGCCGCCGACGCTCTGTCCGCGATTATGCTTGCCGGCACGGACGCCTCCAACATTTTGTACAGCGACGTCAAGCTGCAGCAGGCCGCGCGCAATGCGAGTCCGACGCCGGAAGAGGAGGAAGCCTACAAAACGTACGTGTCCAATCTGCTGAACAACTACGTGGGCTCCAATTCCTTCGTGAAAACGCTGTACGTTCTCAGAGAGGAAGGCACAAGCTGGGGGAGCGGCTCGTTTAAGCTGTCGAAAATCTACGTGCAATCGCTGGACGACCTGGAGTGGGCCAGGATGGCCAGGCTGAAGGACGGGAAGCCGGCTTGGGGAAAGCTGGCTTACGATCCGTACAGCGGCATCGGGGACATCAACGATCTGGTGCTGCCCGTCACCCGCGTCATTAAAGATTTCGAGTCGCTCGACGACATCGGCTATTTGCTCGTTAACCTGGACGGCAACAAAATATTGGATCGGATCGGACAAATCCGTCTCGGGGATACCGGCGGATTTTTCGTCGTCGACGAGTCTGGGACGATCGTGATCGACCGCCGGCTGGACCGTCTCGGGCAGCCTTTGTCCGATCCGGAGCTGAGGGAATGGGCGGCGTCCGGCAACGCCGCCGAGTTCGAGCACGAGGAGGACGGCGTTCGCTTCTATCATATCAAGCAGACGCTGACGAACGGTTGGAGCGTCGTCGGCTCGGTGCCGATCCACGAAATCACCGATCAGCTGACGAGCATGCGCCGCATGATCTGGACGTCCGCCGTCGGATTCGCGCTGCTCGCCGTGGCGATCGGCCTCATCCTGGCCCGCCAGGTGACGAAGCCGATCCAGCAGCTGACTTCGCAGATGAAGGTGGCGGAAGGCGGCGACTTCACGGCCCGTACGGAAGTCAGAACCAAGGACGAGATCGGGCTGCTCAGCCGGCAGTTCAACAAAATGATCAAGCGAATCGACGAGCTCGTGCGCGAAGTGCGGGAGGTGCAGGAGAGCAAGCGCCAAGCGGAGCTGAGGGCGGTCATGCACCGCATCAATCCGCACTTCCTGTTCAATACGCTCAGCACGATCAAGTGGCTCGTCCGCTACAACCAGAGCTCCAAAGCGTACGACGCGCTGTCGTCGCTCGTGCTGCTGCTGGAGGCCAACATGGGCAAGAAGGGCAGCTTCGTCACGCTCGCGGAGGAGCTGGACATCGTCGCGAAATATTTGTCCATCCTGCAGATCCGTTACGATACGGAATTCCGGCTGAAGCTTGACATCGCGCCCGAGGCGGAGACGTTTCCGGTGCCGCGGATGCTCATTCAGCCGCTCGTGGAGAACGCCGTGTTCCACGGGCTCGTGCCGCTTGGCGGAGGCGGCGACATTCGGATCGAGGCGCGCGCGACGGAGGAGGCGATCGCGATTGCGATCCGCGACAGCGGCCGCGGGATCTCGCCGGACGATCTGCAGAAGCTGGGCGCTCCGCAAGGCGCGGAGCCAGCCGGAATGACGGGAATCGGGCTGATGCACGTTCGCGAATGGATTCGGCTATACTACCCGCCCGGCTCGGAGATGCGAATCGGCAGCTGCGGCGAGGTGGGAGGAACGGTCGTGCACATGAAGCTGATCAAGCCGAAGGGCAAGCGAGAGCAACGCGAGGAGGGATGAGCATGTACCGGGTAGCGATCGTGGACGACGAGCCGGTCATCCGGTTCGGGATCAAGGCGTCGGTCGACTGGGGACGGGAGAACGTCGGGCTTATCGGCGATTTCGCCAACGGAGAGGAAGCCTGGCGGTCGCTCGAAAGCGAGCCGGTCGATATTCTGATCACCGACATCAAGATGCCCGTCATGGACGGACTTGAGCTGACGAGACGGACGCTGGCGCGCCATCCGCGGACGAAGGTGATTTTCGTCAGCAGCTACAACGATTTCGAATACGTCCGCCAGGGACTGAAGCTGGGCGTCGTCGATTATTTGCTGAAGCCGACGCTGGAGCCCGAGGGACTGCTGGAGCTCGTCCGCAAATGCCTGGGGCAGATCGAGGAAGAGAGGCGGCAGGATCGGGACAGACAGCTCGTATGGATGACCAAGCTGGCCTCCGGCCGCAAGCGGCTGGAATCGGACGTCAAGCGTGCGTTGGCCCACGACGACGGAGGTCTGTCTGCGGATGCGGCGCCCGAATGGATGAAGCACGGCTATGCGATCTGCACCGTGCTGATCGACGGGCTGAGAGAGACGGAGGAGAGGTTCGGCCAGCTTCATGCCGCCATTTTGCTGGAGGAGATGCAGGAGCTTTTCTACGAGACGGCGGAGGAGGGCGTGGCGTTCCTTGTCGGAACGCGGACGCTTGTGCTGATCGTTCCTGCGGAAGCAGGCGGCGGAGTGCTGCCGCAGCCGGTTCTCGGCTCCGTTGCGGAGCGGTGGGCAGAAAGACTCGGCGTCAGGGTAACGATCGGCTGCGCGTTCGGAGGGAGCGCGGAAGAGCTGAGAGACGTCTTCCAGGCGAGCGGTTCGGCGGCGGAGCGCCGGTTTTTCGAAGGCGGCGGGCTGTACGGTCCGTCCGGGGCCGGGCAGGCGCAGGGGCAAGAGCCGTCCCCTGGGCATCCGACCTCCGCTCAACTGCTGCAGGAGCTGAAGACGAGCGCGCAGACCCGGGATGCGGAGAGCGCCGACGCGATCGTGCGCGCCTGGATCGGACGTTGGGAGACGATGCGGCCCGACCCGGATGCGGTGCGCAAGGAAGCGTTCGAGATCGTGACGGCGCTGTTCATGAACGAGCAGGAGATGATCGTGCTGCTCGAAGGCTTCGAGGAGCTTAAGCGCAGCGAAACGTTCGGAGAGCTGACCGACCTGCTGCAGGCACAAATTCGGGGTTACCGGAAGTCTTTCGCCGCCGGATCGCATACGTACAAGGGCAACAAACAGCTGATCGACAAGGCGATCGCGTACATCGCGCAGCACTATACGGGCGAAATCACGCTGCAGCAGCTCGCCGATTACGTCCATATGAGCAAAAACTACTTCTGCCTCCAATTCAAGCATCATACGGGTTTTAACTTTATCGATTATTTGATTCGCCTGCGCATCGGCAAAGCGAAGGAGCTGCTGGGGGATCCGAGCCTGAAAATATATGAAGTGGCGCAGAGATCGGGCTTCAACGACGTCAAATATTTCAGCAAGCTGTTCAAAAAAACGACCGGAGCGTCCCCGGTCGAATATCGCGAACGTCTGCCGAGACGCGAATAAGGGAGGAGGGGACGACGGTGACGAAACTCGCGAGGACGATTGGCGACCGGCTTCGCCGCCGTTCGCATGCCGCCCTGCGTCTGGCGCTGGCCGCCGTCCTGCTCACGGGCTGCGGCGCGGAAAGCATTATCGACGGAGACGAAGTCGAACTGGTGATGGAGCCGGAGGCCAGCGAAGTGATCACGGTCTGGCACACGTACAGCGACGTGGAGATGAAGGTGTTCGAGGACGAGGTCATTCCGGCGTTCGAGGCTCAGCATCCGGAGATTCGCGTCGTGTCGGTCAAGCATCTGTACGAGTATTTCAAAGGTTCGCTGATCGCCGAGACGACTTCGGGCACCGGGCCGGACGTCGTGCGCATGGATATCGCCTGGCTGCCGGAATTCGCCAGACTGGGGCTGATCGACCCGATCGACGCCTATCCCGAGCTGCCCCGCGTCACGAAGCTGCTGCTGGGGTCGGCGCTCGAATCCGGCAAGTACGAGGGCCGGTACTACGGACTGCCGCTGAACATCAATACGAAGGTCGCGATCTACAGCCGCGAGCTTCTGCGCAAAGCCGATCTGGACAAACCGCCGGAGACGATGGACGAATTGGTGGCGCTCAGCGAGCGGACCGGCTACCAGCTCGGCGTTAACGGCATCAATACGTGGGCGGTGCTGCCCTATTTCGTCGGGTTGGGCGGACGGCTGACGAACGAGGACTATACGCGGGCGAGCGGGTATCTGGACAGTGCGGACAGCATTCGGGCCGTTCATACGCTCAAGCGTCTGGTCGAATCCAACCTCGTCAGCGGCGACGTGCTGTCCGGCAGGCTGGAGCGCTGGCAGGCGGTGCCGGACGGCAAGCTGCTTATGATGGACGAAGGGCCGTGGTACTACACGATTCTGTCGAACGTGGAAGGCTACGATGACGAGAAGCTGCGGGACAATACGGTGCCGGCCCCGTTCCCGCACAATCCGGGGACGAAAGGCTCGATCATCGGCGGAGAAAATCTGGTGCTGATGGAAAGTTCACGGAATAAGCAGGCGGCCTGGACGTTCATGAAGTGGATGGCGGGGGTGGAAGCCCAGCGGCTCATGTTCAAGGCCGGGCTGCTGCCGACGAATGCCGAGGCGAGCGAATCGGAGGAGACTTACAGCCCGACGATCCGGCCCTATGTGGAAAGCCTCGACGCGTCGTTCCTCCGTCCTCCTGTGGCGAACTGGGCCAAGATCGACGCGGCGTTTAACGAGATGTTCGAACGAATGCTGCACGGCCGCGTCCCGGTCGAGCTCGGTCTCGAGCAGCTGGCGAAGCAAGTGGACGGGTGGCTTCAGGAGTAAGCGGCGCGGATAGAAAAGCAGGGGCCTCCTTTCTCGACCTTAGGTTGGGAAGGGGGTTATTTTTTTATGGCTGACCGATCGCCTACATGAACGCATGCGCATCGGGGATTTTTCGCAAGGCGAGTTGCCCGAAGTGTGAGTACGCCTCGTTCCCCAGGGCTCTGGGGAGACGTTGTTCGAAAGAATCGATTAACGACTCCGGAATGGTACCCAAATGGAGGTCGATGTACTAAACAATCGATTAACGACTCCCGAATGGCGCTCAAACGGAGGTCGATGTTCTAAAGAATCGATTAACGATTCCCGAATGGCGCTCCGACGAGGGAGATACTCGAAAAAACCACATATTGATGCGTCGAAGAAACAAGGAGAAGTAGCGCCCCTAGCGAGCTACTGTAAGCCACTGAGTAGTCTTATTTCCGTCTTATTCATCTTTAATATGAGTCATAAATAAGTTTTATTGGTGTTTATATTGTGCATTATTTCAGATAAATGTATATTTAGTGTGTAATAGTTAACTCGTTGATCAATAGGGGGACAACATGAGCCAAGGGATCGGAATTAGCGGGATGGGGAGAATCGGACGGCTGTTGGTTAGAAAGTGGATGGCAAGACGACCGGGAGATCTGAAGGCGATAAACAGCGCGTATCCGGTCGAGACGATCGCCCATCTGCTGAAATACGATACGGTGCACGGGATTTGGGCGGCCGATGTGGGCGTGCGGGACGGGATGCTGGTCGTCGACGGCCATTCCATCCGGATGACGTACGAGAGAGAGCCGGAGCGCATTCCATGGCGTTCGCTCGGGGCGGACATCGTCGTCGATGCGACGGGAAAGTTCAACGACGGAGCCGGAGCGCGGAAGCATATGGTCGGCGGAGCGCGGAAAGTGATCGTTACGGCTCCGGGCGAGCGAATGGACCTGACCGTCGTCATGGGCGTGAACGATCATTTGTACGATCCGGACGAGCACCATCTGCTGTCCGCGGCGTCCTGCACGACGAACTGCCTGTCGCCCGTCCTGCTTGTGCTCGACCGCGCGTTCGGCGTGGAACGCGGATGGATGACGACGGTTCACTCGTACACGTCGGACCAGAACCATCTGGACAATCCGCACAAAGACTTGCGGAGGGCTCGGGCGTGCACGCAGTCAATCGTGCCTACGACGACCGGCGTCGGCAAAGCGCTGGCCGGCGTGCTTCCCCACTTGGCGCCGCGTATTGAAGGAAGCTCGATCCGCGTTCCGACGCAGGACGTGTCGCTGATCGATCTGACGGCCAAGCTGTCGAGGCCGACCGGAACGCGGCAGGTGCTGGAAGCTTTCCGTGCCGCGGCCGAGGGAGAACTGTCCCCTTACATCGGATATACGGATGCGCCGCTCGTGTCCGCGGATTTTATCGGCAATGAGCAATCGGCGGTCATCGACGCCCTGACGGTCAGCGTCTCCGACGGTTACGTCAAGCTGCTCGCTTGGTACGACAACGAGAGCGGATACGCTTGCCGGGTAGCCGACTTGGCCCGTCTCGTTCAGGAGCGGATGAGGGAGCCTCGCGCCACCGCGCTGAAACGGGCGTAATTTTCCGCAGGCGGCGGCAGTAATTCGGGACGGACATGTCGAAGATAGAGAGACAGACGTTTGCCATGCAGCCCAGGACAGACTTGGAAGGATAGAGGGGCAGGCGATCATGACAAGGAGGCGGAAAACATGGCAAGCAACAGATACGCTCCTCGCGGATACCAGAACGTCACGCCGTATTTCACGGTGGCGGACGCGGACAAGCAGATCGAGTTTCTGGAAGGGGTTTTTGGCGCCGAGGTGCTGAATCGGTCCGAGAGAGAGGACGGCACCGTCGGGCATGCGGAAGTGAAAATCGGAGAGTCCGTAGTCGAGCTGTCCGCGGGCAGCGACCGTTTCCCTCCCCGCGCGAATACGCTGCATGTATTCGTTCCGGATACGGACGATTGCTATGCGCGGGCTCTGGCGGCCGGCGCGGCATCGCTGTACGAACCGGCAGACATGCCGTACGGGGAAAGAAGTGCGGGAGTCGAGGACCCGCAAGGCAATCACTGGTACATCGCGACGTTTACGGGAGGCGACCGTGGTTACTACGGATGAGCTGCGCCGGATGGCGCTGGAGCTGCCGGAGGCGGAGGAGCACGACCACTGGGATAAGCCCTCTTACCGGGTACGGGGTAAAATCTTCGCGGTTGAACAGCCGGACGGCGGTACAGCGCTGCTGAAAATGTCCCTGGAGGAGCGGGAGATCAACGTCTCTCTCGCTCCCGACGTTTTCAAAGTTCCGGAGAAATACGCCAAACTGGCCTACGTCTTCGTCCGCCTCGATCGGATCGAACGGGACGAGTTCCGCTCACTTCTCATCGGCGCCTGGAAGCAGGTCGCCCCCAAAAGTCTCGTGAAACGTTTCTTGGACAGCGCTCTGCTCTGACACCCGGCGTAGTCCGCGGCGTCGGATTAAACGCGCTCGCCGCAGCGAAGCAAAATGTCGATCGCCTTGAACATCAGTCTCAGCCCTTTCCGGTTATAGCGGAACTGGTTCAGGCTGCCGATCAGATATGCGTCCGTCTTCGGGTGATAGAACAGCCACGAGCCGGACGTCCCCATGTTGCCCCACGAGCTGTACTTGCCGGGCATGAGCAGGAACATCGGCTTGATCATCATCAATCCGTAACCGTAATCGATGCCGGGGAAAAACCTCCCCCGGTCGCTTTTCATTTTCTCCAACGTCCCCTTGCTTACGATGCGGTGTTCCACCAGCGCTTTCATCAGCTTGAGCTGGTCTTCGGTCGTGGAGACGACGCCTCCGCCCGTGTACATGAAGCTCAGCCCGTCGTGATCGGTGACGTCCCGGTCGCGATGGTACAGCCGAGCGAGGGAACGGCCGCCCGGTTCGATCGGTTCCGAATAACGCGAGAACCAGGTGCGCGTCATGCCCAGCGGCTCGAACAGGTGCTGCCGCAGCAGCTCATGGTACGGCTTGCCCGCCGCCTGCTCCATCGCCAGACCGAGCAGATGATAACCCGTATCCGAATAGTGGAAGCCGCCCCCTGGCGGAAAACGGTTTTTCAGCCTCGTCTTGGTCCATTCCACCACGGTCCTCGGCGCCCAGTCGCGCTTCGCGTCCCCGAATACGAGATCGAGCATCGACGCCTCGCCCTTGGGCTTATCCTCGAAAAAGTCGTTCAAACCGGACGTGTGGTTCAGCAAGTGTTTGATGCGAATGTCGCTTCCGTAATCCTGCCCCTTGTACAGATGCAGCCCCTGGAGCAGCTCGGGATCGAGGTGAGCCGAGATCGGGTCGTCGAAGCCGAGCGTGCCTTCCTCGACGAGCCGGGCACAAAGCGCCGCGGCGACCAGCTTGCTGACGCTGGCGACGTAATAGGGCTGGTCTTCGTGAACGGGGGCGACGTTATCGGAGCCTTCCGCGAGCTTAAGATGGATGCCCAGCCGTTCGGAATGCACGAGAAAATAAGCGTTGCGGATGAACGAGTCGCGGCCGACCGTGCGCCCGAACAGCTCCGCGATACGCGATTGCGCTTCGTTTCGATTCATCGATCATCGCTCCTTTGCTTTCGCGCCAGCTCGGCGGCGATCAGATCGTCGCCCGTCTGCCGGAGCAGTTCGACTAGCGCTTCTTCGCTTGCTCCGGGCAGCGCGCCGTTAATGTCCATGACGGACAGTCCGAGCTGGAAGACGCGCATTTTGAACAAAATTCCCATCAATTCCTCGTCCGAGAAAAGCTCTAGTTCCGGCTTGCGCTTCATCTGCGCGAGCAGGTCCCCGATGGGCGTCTGGACGTCCCTGAGGCGGGGGTGGTTGTTGACGGCAAGCTCTCGGAACAACGCGGGATGCTCTCTCGCGAACTTTAAGCTGGCGATGCCGATGTTCAGGAACGGATCGGGGCTGTAGGGCGTTCGCGCCATCTCTGCCGACAAGTCGACGATTCGGATCAGCACCGCGTCCTTCAGCTCTTCGACATCTTTGAAGTTGACGTAGATCGGCGCGATCGAGCTGCCCAGCTCGTCGGCGATTTTGCGAATCGTAATGGCGTCGAGCCCCTCGCGGTCGGCAATGGCGAGCGCGGCGTCGACGATCGCTTCCTTGGAAAATTTCGCTTTGGGAGGCATGGCGTGGCTCCTTGTGAATCTGTTGATATATATCATTTGATATTTATCATGACACAGAGAAGCGGCTGTGTAAAGATGGAAGTTGGCCGTAGTTTCACCAACCTCCATCTTTACACGCTCTAGGCCGATGCAATCGGACTAAGGAAATCTATGATAGAGGTTAATGGATAGAGGAGGGGAACCCGACAGACTCCCCTTTAATGAGAGAGACGTAGATTCTTTCGGCGTCGACGGGCTGTCCGGCGATCATTTTCAGCAGCTGCTCGGAGGAGATCGCTCCCCATTTGCGCATCGAGTAATCGATGGTGGCCAGACGGGGGATGGCGAATTGCGCCAGCTCGATATTGTCGAAGCCGATCAGGTGAATGTGCTCGCCGATTTTCAAGTCGGTGTACGACGTAAAGCAGCGGTACGCGCCGACGGCCATCTCGTCGTTCAGGCAAAATACGGCGGCAGGCCGCTCGTACTCATCGGCGATCACGCGGGCGGCCGCCTCTCCCGACGCTCTGCCGAAATCGCCCTGAAGCTCGATCACTTGGGCGTGCGGGGCGCGTTCGGCGGCCTGGCGGACGGCGCGGAGGCGCTGGCTGGCGTCATAGGAGCCGGAGGGACCGGTCACGGCGTAGATTTTGTCGTGTCCCAACTCCAGTAAATATTCCATCGCCAGCGTCGCGCCGGCTTTGTTGTCCAGCAGCACCTGACTGACGTTCGGGTGAAGCAGCTCGCGATCGAGCACGACCGCCTTGTGCCCTTTTTCCGCATATTGCAGCAGCTCCTTGTCGGAGAATGTGACGTCGAGCACGACCGCGCCGTCGATCATCCGCTCGGGAATGAGACGTCGCGATTTCTCCCCGCTACAGACGAGCAAATCGTACCCTTTGTCGCTCAAATACTCTTTGACTCCTTGCAGCAGATCGCCGTAAAAGTTGCCGCTGAAATCGGTCAGAAAGATGCCGATCAGATTGGACTGCTGCTTCTTCAGCAAACGCGCGGCGGCGTGGGGGACGTAATGGAGCTCTTCGGCGATTTTCAATATTTTGGCGGCCGTTTCTTTCGTGACCTTGTCGCTGCCGTTCAGGGCGTACGAGACGGTCGAGATGGAGACGCCGGCTTTTTTCGCGATATCCTTAATGCTGGCCAAAAAGGTTCTCTCCTTCGATTTCGGGTGAAACGTTTCGATTATAACTATAACGGATACAGAAATCGTATTCAATAGGGCGAATTGAGTGTTTGACAGGGTGGTTCGTGCGGTTTTATAATCGAATTGAAACTGAATCGAAACGTTTCGATAACATCGGAGAGGTTGCGAAAACATGGCGGATTGGAACGATAAGAGACCCGATTTACAAGCGCTTGTAGGGCAAATGACGTTGGACGAGAAAATCGCGCAGTTGATCCAGCTTGCGGTGCCTTTTTACGAAGGGGCGAAGGACGGAGGGCTGATTACCGGACCGATGTCGTCGCTCGGCATCGACGAGACGACCGTTCGCAATTCCGGCTCGGTGCTCGGTATGGCCGGAGCGCAGGAAGTGATTAACGTGCAGCGAAGGCACATGGAAAACAATCGCCACGGCATTCCGCTTCTGATGATGGCCGATATCGTGCACGGGTTTAAGACGATTTTTCCGGTTCCGCTGGCGATCGGTTGTTCATGGGACTTGGAGCTGGCGGAGCGAAGCGCGGAGATTGCGGCCAAAGAAGCGTCCGTCTCGGGCGTCCACGTCACCTACGCTCCGATGGTCGATCTCGTGCGCGACCCGAGGTGGGGCCGAGTGATGGAGTCGACGGGGGAAGACCCTTATCTGAATTCGGAATTCGCCCGAGTGTTCGTGCGCGGCTTCCAAGGCGAAGATCTGTCCGTCGATACGGATCGGGTCGCGGCCTGCGTCAAGCATTTCGCGGCATACGGGGCGGCCGAGGCCGGTCGAGATTACAACACGGTCGACTTGTCGGACCGGCAGATGCGCGAATTTTACTTGCCCGCGTACAAGGCTGCGCTGGATGAGGGCTGCGAGATGGTGATGACCTCGTTCAACACGGTCGACGGCATTCCGGCGACGGGCAACGCGAAGTTGATGCGCAAGCTGCTGCGGGAAGAGTGGGGCTTCGACGGCGTGCTTATTTCCGACTGGGGCGCGGTGAAGGAACTGATCGCTCACGGCATCGCTGCGGACGAACGGGAAGCGGCGCTGAAGGCGCTGAAGGCGGGAGTGGACATCGAGATGATGACCTCTTGCTACGTGAAGCATCTGTCCGAGCTTGTGGGGAGCAAGGAGATCGAAGAGTCGCTGATCGACGAAGCGGTGCTGCGCATTTTGACGCTGAAGAAGAAGCTCGGCTTGTTCGACTACCCGTATCGCGCGGCCGATCCGCAGCGGGAGAGCGAGATCGTCTTCTGTGAAGAGCACCGCCGGGCGGCCAGAGAATTAGCGGTGAAATCCTGCGTGCTCTTGAAGAACGAGGGCGTGCTTCCCTTGGACAAGAACCGGAAAATCGCCCTGATCGGTCCGTTCGCGACGAGCGGAGACGTGCTTGGGCCGTGGTCGTGGACGGGCTCGAAGGAGGACGCGATCAAGCTCGCCGACGGCATGAGGAGCAAGCTTGATGGCGAGACGGAGCTGCTGGTGGTGGAAGGCTGCGGCATCGAGACGGCCGAGGCGGAGCAGTGGCAAGCGGCTTTGGCCGCGGCGCAGGCAGCCGACACGATCGTACTGGCGCTCGGCGAGCATTCGGACATGAGCGGGGAAGCGGGCTGCCGGGCCGACATTCGGCTGCCCGAAGTTCAGCTTGAGCTCGTTCGCCGCATCCGTTCGCTCGGCAAGCCGACCGTCGTCGTGCTGTTCAACGGCCGCCCGCTGGATTTGCACGGCGTGTACGACGAAGCGGACGCGATTCTGGAAGCGTGGTTCCCGGGCTCCGAAGCGGGGGATGCGGTGGCCGATCTGCTGTTCGGGGGCGCCAATCCGTCGGGACGTCTATCGATGTCGTTCCCTTACAGCGTCGGCCAAGTGCCGGTGTATTACAACGCCTACAACACGGGCCGTCCGCAAGGCGCGCCGGACGCGCAGGTCCGGTACGTATCGCAATACTTGGACATTCCGAACGAGCCGCTGCTGCCATTCGGCTTCGGTCTGAGCTACTCGGATTTCGAGTATGGCGGCGCGCGGCTATCGTCGGACGAGATGACGCCGGACAGTCCGCTGCGCATCTCCGTTACGGTTACCAACAAGGGAGCCGTTGCCGGAGAGGAAACGGTCCAGCTATACGTCCGCGACCTGTCCGGAGAAGTCGTGCGTCCGGTGAAGGAACTGAAGGCGTTCCGCAAAGTCGTGCTTCAGCCCGGCGAGAGCCGCGAGATCGAGTTTACGCTCGAGGAGCCGCAGCTTCGCTACTACCATTCCGACCTGACTCACAGCAGCGACGCCGGCGCATTCATCGCCTACGTCGGGCCCAACAGCCAGACTAACTCCGCCCTTCCTTTCCGGCTGATCAAGTGATCCAGCCGGGGAACGTCGGGTAACGGTCCGAGGGACCGCTAAATGCGGGAAATCCGCGGGAGTTCGGTGAAATAGCGCGCCAAACTGCAAAGACGACCAACTAATATGAAGTCAGGGCTGTTCCATATCGAATATGGGACAGCCCCTCTTTCGCAGCGACTGCGCTTGATTAGCTAAGGCCAAGAAAGTGCCCTGAGGTTTGGCGCGTGGCGGCGGGTGCGATGAGCGGAGGCCCAAAAAGCGCCCCCGAAGAGGCGCTTAAACCGGCGGCGCTATAGTGTGCGGCGCAACTATTCCTTGACCGCGCCGATGACGATTCCTTTGACGAAGAAGCGCTGAAGGAACGGGTAGACGAGCAGAATCGGAAGCGCGCCGATGAAGATTTGCGAGGCGCGGATCGTGCGCTGGGACATGTTGGCGATCATATCGGGATCGAAGCTGGTCATGTTGCCTTGCACGATGACGGTTTGCATGAAGCTGGCAAGCGGCAGGTTGTCGGCTCCCTTCATGTAGATCAAGCCGTCGAAGTAGGCGTTCCAGTGGCCGACCATCGTGAACAAGGCGATCGTCGCGATCGAAGGCAGCGAGATCGGCAAGTACACGGAGAAGAACGTCCGCAGGTGGCCGGCGCCGTCCATGAACGCCGCTTCCTCCAACTCGCGAGGAACGGTGCGGAAGAAGTTCAGCATCAGAATGATGTTGTACACCGCCACCAGACCCGGCAGAATGAGCGCTATCAGCTTGTTCATGAGTCCGAGCTTCAGAATGAGAATGTAGCTCGGAATCAAGCCGCCGCTGAACAGCATCGTGACGACGAAGTACCACAGGTAAACGTTCCGTCCACGGAACACGCGAGCGTCCTTGGACAGCGCGTAAGCGGCGATGGCGTTGACGACCAGAGCCAGCCCGGTGCCGAATACCGTTCTTTTGACGGATACCCATAGAGAAGTCAGGAAGTTGACGTTGTCGAACGTTCGGGCGTAGGCTTCCAGCGTGAAGCCGATCGGCCAAAACGACACGAGCCCCGCGTTGGCGGGAGCCGTCGAGCTGAGCGACACCATGAGCAAATGATACATCGGCAGCAAGCAAAGAATAGAGACCGCGCCAAGCAGCGCGTAGTTGAAGACGCTGAATATCCGGTATGGCAATGTTTTATGATACATGCGATATCATCATCCTTCCTAGAATATTCTGTATCCGGCAAGCTTGTAGGCCAATCGGTACGAAATGACGATCAAGATCAAGCTGATCACCGATTTGAACAGGCTGACGGCCGTCGCGAAGCTGAATTGGCCGCTCAGAAGGCCTTCCCGGTACACGAATGTGTCGATGATATCGCCTTGCTGATAGATCATCGGACTGTACAGGTTGAACACTTGGTCGAAGTTGGCGTTCAGCACGTTGCCCAGCGCCAGCGTCGCTACGACGATCAGGATCGGAATGAGCGACGGGATTGTCACGTACATCGTTTGCTTGAAGCGTCCGGCTCCGTCCACCTCGGCCGCTTCGTAGAGCGACGGATTGATGCCGGCGAGCGCGGCCAGGAAGATGATCGTATTAAAGCCGAATTCCTTCCACACGTCGCTGAAAATAATCGTAAGCCGGAACCAAGTGCCGTCCCCGAGGAAGAAGATCGGCTTTTCCAAGCCGAACAGATTCATCAGAAACTGGTTCACGATTCCGGTCTGGGACAGCAAGTCGATCAGAATGCCGGAGAGAATGACCCACGACAGAAAATGGGGCAAGTAGACGAGAGTCTGGATCGCCCGCTTGTAGCCCATATGCCGGATCTCGTTCAGCAGCAGCGCGAAAGTGAACGGAATGATCAGGTTCAGGACGACCTTGGAGCAGGCGAATAACAGCGTGTTGCCGATGATTTTCACGAAGTACTCGTTCTCGAACATGTAGTGGAAGTGCTTCAAGCCGACCCAAGGGGAGCCGGTAATGCCGAGCGCCGCTTTGTAGTCCTGGAAGGCGATAATAATGCCGGACATCGGCAGGTAGGAAAAAACGAATACGAGCACGACGGCCGGAAGTACCATCAGGTGCAGCGTCCACGGAATCCGATAACCTTTTCTCTTGCGCGTTCCGGGGGCTTTAGTCAGTTTCGCATTCGGCATAGTCGTATCGTTCATAGCTCTCTCCCGTTCCATAAAATCCCATTGTAGTTCAGGCGAAGGCCTGCTATATCATAGTAACAACGCGTGTAAGCATCGAACTATAGGACAATGTTAGGATCGATAGGGTTTTGTTAGGGTCATGAGTCGGGGGGATCGGATATGAAGCTGGGCAAGAGCATGAATTACGTCACGAAAAAATCAAGCCTGTTCGCGAAAATGAACGGACTGATCGCGCTGCTGTTCATCCCGATATTGGCGCTGTATACGTATTCGAATCAGGTGGCGACAGACGTCGTCGACAAGGAGCTTAAGGCGTCGAACATCCGGCAGCTGTCGTTCCTGTCCGGCCAGATCGATTCGCGGATCAACCAGACGATGGACTTCGTCGTCACGTTCTCCCGCGACCCGAACGTGCGCAAGTTCAACGGCTTGAACATTTGGGACGACCGCTACGACAAAATGCAGACGAGGTACGTCATTCAGGAGAAAATGGCGCTGCAATCCGGGATCATGAACATTTGGCCGGTGAGGTTCACGGTGTACTCGCAGCTTAACCAGGAAGCGATCTCGAACGCGAGCGAGGACGGGGCGGCCTACGACGAGGATTACTTGAAGCGCAACGTCACCGGCAAATGGTCCTACGGGGACGGCACCGAGCCCGCGCCCGGGCAGCAGCCGGCTTTTCATTGGTTTTACACCGACTCTTTCGGCCAGCAGAACGTGCTGATGGGAAGCAACCTGGTCGTGGAGGCCCGATTTAAGCACGACAATATTCAGAACATGCTGGATTCGTACAAGGCAGGCGGACGGGGCGATCCGATCTTCTACCACCGCGGCGACAAGCCGATCGCGAACCGGAGCGCTTCCGCGCAGTTGACGGACGAACTGGTCCGTTACCTCGACGGAACGGAGCTGAAGGAGACGATGCAGCAGGTCGTCAAGCTGCAGGGCAAAAGCTACCTGATCAGCGCCGTGCTGTCGCCGCAGCTGGGTTGGCATCTGGTGGACGCCGTGCCGGTCGATCAGATTCTCGGTCCGATCTCGTACAGCCTCAATATGTTTTATTTGACGATGGTGCTGCTGTCGGTCGTCGGCATTTCCGCTTCCGTGCTTATCTACCGCAACGTGCAGCGTCCGATCCGCAAGCTGATCCGGGGACTTCAGAGCGTGCAGCGGGGGGACTTCTCGGTGCGCATCGACGCCAATGCGAACAACGAGTTCGCGTTCCTGTTCTATCGCTTCAACGACATGTCGCGGCAGATCCAGAGCCTGATCGAGAACGTGCTGAACGAGAAGCTGAGGGCGCGGGAAGCGACGTTAAAACAGCTCCAGGCGCAGATCAATCCGCATTTTCTGTACAACTGCATTGGCTACATGATCAATATGGCCCAGATGAAGGACGAGGAAGCCGTCGTCTCCATGGGACACAATCTTAGCGCGTATTATCGCTATATCACGCGCATGGAGCGGCCGACGGCGTCGCTGGGCGACGAGATTCGGTTGATCGTCAACTATCTGGACATCCAGAAGCTTCGCAACGGCCGGATTCACTATTCGATCGACATCCCCGAGGAGATGCAACGGCAGCAAGTGCCGCGACTGCTGCTCCAGCCTATCGTCGAGAACGCCGTCATTCACGGCGTCGGCAAGTCGTATTCGTCGGGAGAAATACACATTGTCGGGGAGACGAAGGATGGACTGTGCCGCATCTGCGTGGATGACGACGGACCGGGTCTAAACGAAGAGCAGTTGGAGTCGTTGAACCGCAAAATGAAAGAGCCGCTGCAGGACGACATGGGCTACGGCTTCTGGAACACGAGCCAGAGGCTCGTTACGCAATTCGGGGAGAAGTCGGGACTGCGTTTTTCCGGCTCGGAGCTGGGAGGGCTCCGGACGGAAATCGTATGGGAAATCCGGGAGCCCGTTCAGACGGCGGAACGAAGTCCGAAAGACCACAAAGAAGGAGACCGGACAGATGCAAATGATCATCGTTGACGACGAAGCCCATTGGGTGGACAACCTATCGACGACCAAGCCATGGCACGAGCTTGGCATTGAGCAGGTACACAAGGCGTATTCCGCGCAGGAGGCGCTGCGCATCATAGAGACTTATCCGATCGACCTCGTCATCTCCGACATTCTGATGCCCGAGATGACGGGGATCGAGCTGATCGAGCAAATTCGCGAGCGCGACAAGCGGATCAAGTGCATTATTCTGTCGGGCCATTCCGACTTCGAATACGCGCAGGAGGCGCTTCGCAATCAGGCGGTCGACTATTTGCTCAAGCCGCCGACCGACGCGGAGCTGATGGAGGCGGTGCGCGCCGCCGTCTCCCAGCTCAAGGCGGAATGGGAAAACGTCAGCTCCCGCGAGCGCACGGAATATACGCTGCGCGAAAATCTGCCGCTGCTGCGGGGGCAGCTGCTGCTGAACGCGCTGCGCGGCGAACGCTTGCCGGAAGAGGAGTGGAGCCGTAAGCTGGAGAGCTACGGCCTGCCGTTCCGCCGCGGAGAGAGTGCGCTGCTGCTCGTCCGCCTGGAGGAAGAATTCGGACGAACATGGAACAACGGACAGCAGCTTCTGGAGTACGCGATTATCAACATTGCCGAGGAAATATTCGGCGAATACGCGAACGTGTGGGGAGTGAAGGAGGAGCACGGCTATCTGGCCTTCCTGCTGCAATTCGGGGACGGGCCCGAGATCGGGACGGACATGCTGCTGGAGAAGCTGTCCATGCAGCTTCAGGCGAAGGTGAAGCAATTTCTGAAGGGCTCGCTGTCGATCGTCACGACGGAGACGTTCACATTCCCCGATAAGGTCGCGGAGCGGTATCGCCACGCGCTGGCCTACTTCCGGCAGATCGTCGGCGACGAACGGGAATTCGTCATGCGGGCTGGCGACTTGCAGCGCGGCGTCTCGCAGGAATCGCTGGACGTGCTGCATGCGCCGCCCGGTCTCGGCAACCTGCTGGAGGCCGGGCGCTGGGACGCCGCCGAGCGGAAGCTGCTCGACATCTGCGCGGAGCTGGACGAGAAGGGCTCCGAGTCGTGGGAGCATTGCTTGGAGGCGGGTTACGTTGTCGCCTCTTCGTTCGCCCATTACGCCCATCGCAACGGCCAAACGCTCGCCTCCTTGATCGGCGACGATATCGAGCCGCTGCAAAACGGGGAAGCTTTCTCCTCGATCGGCAAGCTGCGCAACTGGTCGCTCGGCGCCTTGGGCAAGCTGAAGGAAAGCGTGTCGAGCGAAGTGAAGGACATTCGCTCCGTATACGTGAAGAAGATCCAGGAATTTGTGGAGAGCAATCTGCACCTGGACGTTTCGCTGCGGGCGCTGGCGGATCACGTCAACCTGCATCCGACGCATTTGTCGAAACTTTACAAAATAGAGACCGGGGAAGGCGTGAGCGACTACGTCTCCCGGCTGCGGATGGAAACGGCCTGCCACAGGCTGAAGACGACCGACAAAAAGATTTACGAGATCAGCTCGGAGATCGGATACCTCGATCCGGCCTATTTTATCAAAGTGTTCAAGCGCCAGTACGGAGTGACGCCGCAGGAATATCGGGACGGCAATGCAACAACATGACAGACTCCTATCGAAACTAACAAAATCCTATAGATGACCGTCATGCGCCGTTGGTACAGTTACTCATGTGACAATCTTACAACGTAGGGGGATAAGCAAACATGAGTCAATTCAGAAAGCTGTGGCTGCCGCTCGTAGGCGCGACGCTGGTCGTATCGGCTTGCAGCAACAACGCGGATAACGGCGGCAACGCGGCCGCGACCGGATCGGCAAGCCCCAGCGCTTCGGCATCGGCGTCCGAATCGAAGTCGGAAGCGGATCTCGCGTTCGAAAGAGGCAAATACGATCCGCCGATCGAGATCAGCACGATTATTATGCCTAAGGAGTACACGAAAGGCGAAACGAAGGAAAACAACGTCCACGACAGATGGATGCTCGAAACGCTCGGAATCAAGCACAAGGATACATGGTATCCGGCCGGCAGCGATCAGTACAAGCAGCAGCTTCAGCTCGCGCTCACTTCCGGAGAGAAGCTTCCCGACTTCGTCATGGTGCCTACGGACGCCGTCCTGACGAACCAATTGATCGATTCCGGGCAATTCATGCCGATCGACGAACTGTTCGACAAGTATGCGAACGACCTCTGGAAGGGCCACGCCCAGGAGCATCCCGAGCTGTGGTATCCGTTCACGAAGGACGGCAAGAAATGGAACCTGCCGATCATGGAGTACACGGACAACGACGACACCATTCTCTGGCTCCGCGAAGACTGGATGGAGAAGCTCCAGCTTGAAGCTCCGAAGACGATCGCCGATCTGGAGATCATCCTGGACAAGTTCAAGAACGAGAATCCGGACGGCCTGGCTCCGAAGGACGTCTATCCGCTGGCGATCTCCCTGAAAAACAACACGAACACGTGGATGGGCGGACTCGACTGGATGTTCGGCGCATACGGCACCGTGCAGGAGCAGTGGAACAAAGACGCGAGCGGCAATCTCGAATACGGCTCCGTCAACCCGGGCGCGAAGCAGGCGCTCTCCAAGCTGCAGGAGTGGATGGACAAAGGCTACATTCATCCGGACTCGGCGCTGTGGGACGAAGGCAAATCGGCCGAAATCTGGACGAAGGGCAACGCGGGCGTACTGCCGGGCGCGAACTGGGTTCCGGACTGGCCGGCTCCGGATTTGCTGAAGAACGTCCCGGGCTCGAAATACAAGGCGTATCCGGTGCCTGCCGGCCCGGACGGCCATATGGGCACGAAATGGCAAAACTCCGGCGTCAACAGCAGCTTCATGATCAACAAGGACGCCAAGCATCCTGAAGCGATTATTTTGTATTACAACTATCTGCTCGACAACCTGGCCAACCCTCAAGTCGGCAGCCCGTACGAGTACGGCTTCGCCCAAGGCTACGACTGGGATATCATCGACGGACAGCCGACGAACGACAAGGACAAGATCAAGGATTTCTTCGACAAGTTCCCATACATTACGGGACCGGCGCGCATTCCGGACCTGTACATGAAATCCCTCGTCAAGCTCGCGGACGGCGGCGCGCCGGAGACGCCTTACGAGAAGCAGCTCGCCACGTTCCGCAAGCCGGAAAACTGGTACGCCGCGAAGGTCGTCATGTCGCAGATGGACATCCGCAAGCAGAACTACTTCACCGGCGCGGCTACGCCGACGATGATCTCGAAATGGAACCTGCTTCGTCAATCCGAGCTGGAGACGTTCAACAAAATCATCTACGGCAAGCTTCCGGTAGACGCGTTCGACGACTTCGTCGCCAGTTGGAAAGCGAACGGCGGCGATCAGGTGACGCAGGAAGTCAACGATTGGTTCAAATCCGTGTCGCAGCAGTAAACCGATAGCTCTATCGAGAAGCCCCATCATCGCTCCGGAAGGAAGCGGGATGGGCTTTTTCGGCAGGCAGGCGACGGGCTCAACGTACGGAAAGCCGGCTGATCGGTTCGAGTCCGACAGACGTCATAGGGTCGTCGTCGGATTCCTCTGTTTACAAACCGATGGTCTGTTTGTAAAATGAAATCAAAGAGAGGGGGAAGATGCACGTGAAGCAAGAGGAACGCAAGCAGATGACGATCGGCCGGCTGCTCGACGCGACGAAGGAGCTCATTCGGGAAAAAGGCTGCGCCTCCATTACGATGAACGACATTATGGACCGGTCGAGGCTGTCCAAGGGAGCGATTTTTCACCATGTCAGAAGCAAGGACGAGATTTTCGCCTGGGTGCTGCACGAGCGGCTGGAGGAGACCGACAAGCGGTTTACGGCGGAGACGGAGCGCGAAGCGAAGACGTTCGAAGGACCGTTGGGCAAGATCGCCGAAGACTTCGCCGCGCTGGAGGACGGACAGGACGTGACGAACAAGGTGCTCGCTTACTTGCTGGGCAAGGACGAGGACCCCGCCGTCGGGGAAGCGCTGGGACGCTACTACGAGCAGACCGCGCGGTTTTCCAGGCAATGGATCGAATCCGGGCAGCGGCACGGCGTCATTCCGGACACCGTGGACGCGGGGAAAATGGGCGATTTATTCGTGCTGATCTCGCTCGGACTGCGCGTGCGCTCGTCCATTCCCGGCGTATCCGCCGACTTCGCCGCTTCGGATTTTACCGGGCTCATTCGCAGCCTGCTTCAGTCTCATACTCGTTAAAAGGAGAGGGTAACCGATGAATTTGTGGCTAACGCTTCACCTTATCGGAGTTGTTCTGTTCGTCGGCAACATCGTCACGGCCGCTTTCTGGAAAGTACGGGCCGATCTCGGAGGGAATCCGATCGTCGTCCACGATGCCGCGAAGAGCGTTATGTTGGCCGACTTCGTCTTTACGCTGCCTGGCATCGTCCTCGTTACGGTGTCCGGCATCGCGATGGCGCACAAAGCCGGCATTCCGATGAACGAGAGCAATTGGCTGACGGTATCGCTCGCCGTCTTCGGAGCGACCGGCCTCATCTGGGGAGCGGTGCTGATCCCGCTGCAGCGGGCGATGATCCGTCACAGCGCCGCATCGGTCGCCGGAGGAAGCTTAATCGCGGAGTACCGGCGAGCGTCGCGGCTATGGGCCGTCTTCGGAGTAGCCGCGACCTTGCTGCCGATCGCCGTTCTCGCGCTTATGATCGCCAAGCCGTTCTAGGGCGTGTATTCGGCCATATCTGCTTTCCTCGGAGTATGCATACACGCCCTAGGCCTGGGCCGCGCCGAGTTTTCTCGCTTGTTCCAGCCATTTGGCTCGCCGCGCGTCCGTGGAGTCTTTGATCGGGGTAATCTCGGTAACGCGTACCGGCTTGATGCCGCAAAACTGCAGGATGTTGCGCTTCATGACGCCGTGGCCGGCCCGTCTGTAAATCAAACGGTTGTACCAGGACGGCGTGTCCATCGTGACGATGAGGCGCGCCGTTTTGCCCGTGAGCAGCTTATCCCACAGCGACGAATTGTCCCTGTACTTGAAGGCGAAGCCGGGCAGGAATACGCGGTCGAAGAAGCCTTTCAGAATGGCCGGCATCGCGCCCCACCAAGTCGGATAGACGAAGACGAGGTGATCGGCCCAGCGGATCGCTTCCTGGGCTTCGACGAGCTCGGGCTCGAGCTCGGTTCTTCGGCGATAGCCGTGCCTTAGATTCTGATCGAACGAAATTCGGCTGAGATCGATCAGCCGCACGCTGGCACGGGAGCCGGAAGCGCCTTCCGCATAGGCTTGGGACAGGGCGGAACAGAAGCTTTCGGGATTCGGGTGGCCGGTAATGACGAGAATTTTTTTGCTCATGGCGATGACCTCCGTATCGGGAAGGGGACCGTTGCGGGATTCCTTTTCCCGGTATTTGTGTTAGGATAGCGGGTAAGAACTGTATTCAGCATACGACGAACCGCGGGAGTCGACTATGATGCGACGCGCAGGAAATCTGCTGAATCGCGCAAGGGAGGTCGGCGCGTGAACGAACAGGGAATGGCCGTGACGATGGTATATCCGATTATGAAGACGCTCGTCCGCAAAGGCTTCGATACGGAGCGGTTTTGCGAGTCTGCCGCTTTCGACGGGGCGCTGCTGCGGGACCCGGAAGCGAGAATTTCCGCTGGGGAACTGGAACGGCTGATGAATGCCGCTGCGGCGTATATGGACGACGCTTATTTCGGCCTGAACCAAGGACAGATGACCGACGTGGCCGATATGGGCATTCTCGGGTACGTGATGATGCACTCGGAGACGATCGCGGATGCGCTGGATGCTTACCGGAGATTTAACGTAATTTTGTGCAGCGGCTTTAATCTCGCGTGGGAGAACGAAGGGGGGGACGCTGTGATTCGCTTGTACCCCTTGAATCCGGCGACGCGGATGTCCCGGCACTGTATGGAGGACATGGCGAGCTCGCTTTACCAGCTTATATGCAAATTCGCTAATCGATCGGTTCCGCTGCATCAGCTTCAATTTTCGCATGATGCGCCTTCGCACGATGCGTCGTACGACGTCGCTCCCTATGTGTCCGTCTTCGGAATCGAGCCGCGCTTCGGCGGCGAGGAAACGTTTTTCCGAATGGACAGGGAGGTGCTGGACGCCCCGATCTTATACTCCGACGCCCGGTTGAGGTCGTCGTTCGAAGCGATCGCGGTCGAGACGATGGAGCGGCTGATGCGAGGCAAGACATTGTCGGACGGCGTCTTCCAATGGCTGATGCAGCGACTGCCGATCGCCTTCCCGACGCTGCGGCAGACCGCCCTGCATTTCGGGATGAGCACGAGAACGCTGCAGGCGAAGCTCAAGGAGGAGAACGCCTCCTTCAACGGGCTGTGCGCGAGCGTACGGATGGAGCTGGCCAAGGGCTACTTGAGCCGTTCGGAGCATTCGGTGTCGGAGATCGCCTATCTGCTGCATTATTCGGAGCCGAGCGCGTTTCAGAACGCCTTCAAGAAGTGGGCCGGAGTGACGCCCGTGCAGTTTCGGTCCGGAGCGCATTCCGGAAGAAGACGCGAGAAGCCGGCGACGAAAGAGGCTTAGTTTTAAAAAATGGGCAGAATAACGGTGTTGACATCTCCGTTCCGACATCCTATAATAGCCAATAACTTCAATACTCAAATGTTGCGATTAGAAATAGTACGAATGACATGACCTTTCAGAGAGCCGTTGGTTGGTGCGAAACGGCAGCGTCGTCCATTCCGAACTCGTCTATGAACAGCTTGCCCGACAACGTAGGGCAAGACGGAATTCCACCGTTACAGGGATAGATGGTGATGGCCATCGAATAAGATTGTTTTCCGCAGGCGGAAAACGAATTAGAGTGGTACCGCGAGTTCAACCTCGTCTCTATAGCAGAGACGGGGTTTTTTTGTTGGCCGGATTCCGGGTCCGTCCAGCCTCGCTTCACATAGATCGCGAAATATCGACTTACGGGAGGAAACGAACATGAGCAGAAAAATCATCGTACTGGACACGACTTTGCGCGACGGAGAACAGGTGCCGGGCGCCAAATTAAACGTATATCAGAAGCTGGAAATCGCCAAGCAGCTCAAGCGGCTGAACGTCGACATCATCGAGGCCGGGTTCCCGGCGTCTTCGCAAGGGGACTTTCATGCCGTGCAGGAAATCGTGCGCGCCGTGGGAGATACCGTATCGATTACGGCGCTCGCCCGCGCCGTGCAGAAGGACATCGACGCCGTCTACGAGAGCATCAAGCTGGCGCAAAATCCGCTTATCCATATCGTGCTCGGCACGTCGAACGTACACGTCGAGAAGAAGTTCAACCGTTCGAAGGACGCGGTGCTGCAGATGGGCGTCGATGCGGTGAAATACGCGAAGACGCTGCTGCCGAACGTGCAGTATTCGACGGAGGACGCATCGCGCTCCGACTTCGAGTATTTGTGGTCGACGATCGAAGCGGTCGTCAAGGCGGGGGCGACGATGATCAACGTTCCCGACACGGTCGGCTTCGCGGTTCCCGAAGAATACGGCGAGTTGATCCGCAAGCTGAACGATCGGCTCAAAAACCTGGACGACCGCGTCGTCTTGAGCGTTCACTGCCATAACGACCTCGGGATGGCGACGGCGAACACGCTGAGCGCGATCCGCAATGGCGCCGACAAAGTCGAGGTAACGATCAACGGACTGGGCGAACGCGCGGGCAACACTTCCCTGGAGGAGGTCGTCATGGCGCTTAAAGTCCGGGAAAGCTTCTATGGCGGTTACACGGACATCCGGACGCAGGAACTGCTCAAGTCTTCCCGTCTCGTCAGCCATCTGACGGGATTGGACGTGCAAGTCAACAAGGCGATCACCGGCGAGAACGCGTTCGCGCATTCCTCCGGCATTCACCAGGACGGCTTGCTCAAGGATAAGAACGTCTACGAGATCATGTCTCCCGAGGATGTGGGCGCGGAGAAGATGGAGATGATTCTGACCGCGAGGTCCGGCCGCCACGCGTTCCGCAACGCGGTCGAGAAGATGGGCTTCGATCCGGGAGAAGGCGAAGCGTTCGAAGCGCTGTTCGCGAAGTTCCTGGCGCTCGCCGACGCGAAGAAGGAAGTGTACGACCACGACGTCTTCTACCTGGTGGCGGATCATCGCGAGGTCGACAACGGAGAGATGCAGCTGTACGCGCTCGATTCGTTCCAGGTCGTCAGCAACGATACGTTCCCGACCGCTTCGGTGCAATTGAAGCGAGGAGCGGAGATCGTCAAGGGCAGCGCGGTCGGCGACGGCCCGATCGACGCGCTGTACGGCGTCATCAAGTCGCTCGTCGGCTTGGAGGTCGAGCTGAACGATTACAAGATCAGCAGCCTGTCCAGAGGCAAGGAGGCGGTCGGACGGGTGAACCTTCGCGTCTCCTGCGAAGGCAAGACGTATACGGGCAGGGCGATGGACACCGACATCGTGAAGGCGAGCGCCAACGCGTTCCTGAACGCCGTCAACGCGATCTTGCTGGACAACGCCAAAGAATAGCAGCGGAGCTGACGATTTCGCGGAAGAACCGGCCCGGCCGTCCGGAGAGCGGGCGCGAATCGGCGGCAGAGAGCGATCCATATTCGATGTCGAGACGTTTTGAGCGGGGACTGACCCTTGCCGAAACGTCTTTTTTTATTTTTCGGGTCACATATGACCGATAGCGCGAACTTCCCGGGTATAGGCGAGTTTATTCGACGATCTTCCGTTACGTTCGACGCATGTGGCGGGGGTCTGGATGCATAAGCAAGTCGCGCAGGATTCCGCGAAGCTCCGGAACACCCGCATTCGTCATGAAGGTCATATGACTGGGGGGAGCAAAATGATGACCTCTTGTCACTTGTTGGAAATTATTGGGCTGTTTTAAGATAGAGCCGACAACGGATTGGAGGGAAATGCGTTGCGGAAAATCAGAGTTCTGCTGGTGGCGTTGGCGGGAGAGGATCGGCAATGGCGGCGGAAGCTGACGGAGGAGTTGGAGAGGGAGTCCGATATCGAGGTGATCGGGACGGCCCCGACGGTGGAAGAGGCGATAAAGGAGGTCAATGACGAAGCGATGGACATCGTGCTGGTGGATGCTGGAGTGTCCGCCGGAGAGGAGCAACGAGCGCGCGCCGTGCGCGAGATGGGGATCGGGAGGAGGGGCAGGCTGAAGACGATCATGCTCGTGTCGAACACCGACCGGGAGGCGATTTTGAATGCTTTTCTGAACGGCGCGGTGAACGCTCTGGACCGGTCGAAGACCGGCGACATCGCGAAGGCGATCCGGGATGCGCATGCGGGCCGATCTGCGATCCATCCGGACGCCGCCGAAATCGTGCGCGAGGAATTGAAGCTGATGACGCTGACCCCGATGGAGAGGGAAGTCTACCGGCTGAAATGCAAAGGCTTCAGCAAAAGACAGATTGCCGACCGGCTGTTCAAGTCCGAGAACACGATCAAGACGCAGATGAGGAGCATTCGCGAGAAGCTCCCGACCTGGGGGTGATTGATTTTCATCCTCCCCGAATTACGCCGGCGGACCTATAATCCAAGATGTGAAGAGGAGGTGAATGCAATGAAAATCGTCATCCGCGAAGTGGAAAACCTGACGCCGACCGCGATCCATGCGGACCCGGAACTGCTCGACTTCAGAGCTTAATCGATGAACGGCGGGGCCGTACGCGTGCGTACGGCCTTTCCCTTAACCAGGAGGCGGAGCATACCGAGTATGAAGCCAAAATTGAAACCGTATTGCCGGCACGTGATGAGCCTCGGGGACGGAGTCATTCGGTTCAAGATGGAACGGGCGTCGCTGGAAATTCCCGATCCCGAAGGGACCGTTCATAGCTTCGTCCGGCTGCTCGACGGAACCCGGACGATCGTCGAGTTGTCCCAAGAGACGGGCCTGACGCTCGGGGACACCGAGGACGCGGTCGCGCTGTTCGACAGGTACCGGCTGCTCGAAGCCGAGTCGACCGAGCCGCCGGGCCTTACGGAGCGGGAGTTGGTCCGGTACAAAAACAATTTGACCTACTTCTCTCTGCACGAAAGCTTGATGAACAGCCGATACGACTGTCAGGTCAAGCTGAAGAACGCTAAGGTCGCGGTCGTCGGGCTCGGCGGAGGCAGCATCATCGCGGCATGGCTGGCGGCGATGGGCGTCGGCACGATCGTCGGCGTCGACTGCGACCGGGTCGAACTGAACAATTTGAACCGGCAATTTTTCTATACGGAGAAGGACGTCGGAGAGTATAAGACGGTCGCGCTGAAGCGCCGTCTGGAGGAGCTTAACGGGGATATCCGGGTGGAAGCCGTGCAGCTCAAGGTCGACAGCGCGTCCTCGCTGCTGCAGGCGATATCCGGAGCGGATTTCGTGGTCGGAGCGATCGATACGCCTCCCTTGCTCGGATCGCGATACGTCAATTCCGCTTGCCTGCATTTGAATATTCCCGCTTATTACGTGTCGATCGGCAACAAGCTCGGCTTCTATTATCGCGTCGATCCGATCGAAAGCGGCTGCACCGACTGCCGGTTGCTGCACATCATGCGCTCGGAGCCGGAACTGCTGGAGACGACGAAGCGCAAGTGGAACCGGGCGGAGCCGGACGCCGATTTCGGCAATCCCGGCTTCGCTCCGAACGTTGCCGTCATTACATCGCTGATCGCTTCCGAGATCGCGAAGCGGCTGACGGGCTATGGGGAGCCGTTTCCGATGCCGTTCGGACTGATCGATTTTCAGGGGATGAGCGTCTCCCATCGGAACATTCCGAAGGCGGACAATTGTCCGACCTGCGGACGGGAAAGGCCGCCGGAAGGTCCGGAGCCCGTACCGATGGAGATGCTGTTCGCCTTGGCGGAATCCGGCGTTCCGGCCGGATGAGGAGGGATAGGGGATGCCGAAGGCGGACGAGAACGAAGTGATCGATCTGTCACATCTGACCGTCCAGCGGGACGGGGAGCATTATACGATAGGCGACCCGGACATTCCCAGGTTTATCCGGGTGCCCGAACCGGCCGTATTCATCGTCGAGTTGGCCGACGGAACGAGGAAGGTCGCGGAGATCAAGCGGCGAATCGCGGAGGAGAAGGGCCTCGATCTGGACGTGGCGGATTTCGCGTCCGACCTGGCGGAGCTCGGCTTGCTGGGACAGAGCAGTCACGATGCGGATCGTCCGCGGCCTAAGAAGAGGGAGATTCTGGCGACCAGGATCGGCGCGGCTCTGTTCCGCTCCCATGCGAAATGGGCGTATCTGCTCGCGCTCGCGGCAGTGATCGGAATGGTGCTGAACGATCGGGACCTGTTTCCGAGCTATCGGGATATGTTCGTTCTACCCGTGATCGGCACGAATTCGCTGCTCGTCTCTGCGACGGCCTGCCTGCTGATCTTCCTTCATGAATGCGCCCACTTGCTCGCCGCCTACGGCGCGGGAGTCAGCGCCCGGATGAGGTTGAATATCCGGTTCGTGTTCGTCGTGGCGGAGACCGATATGACCGGCCTGTGGGGAAAGCAGAAGAGCGCGCGGTATTTCCCGTATCTGGCGGGAATGGCTTGGGATACCGCGGTGCTGCTGGCGGTCATGCTGGCGCAGAGCGTTCTGCCGGAGGGCGGATTCGCCCATGCGATGGCAAGATTGGTCGCGCTGCTGCTCCTGCTCGGGCTGCTCTCCCAGTTCATGGTCTTTCTTCGCACAGACGTGTATTATGTGATCGGCAACGCCGCTCATTCCGCGGATCTCGCCGGAAGCGGCAGGCTGTTTCTCCGCAAGCTGTGGAGGAGGGACGAAGCGGCGCGCGCCGGATGGGCAAGCTTGCCCCGCAGCGAACGGACGGCAGGCCGGTGGTTTGCTGCCGCGTATTTCGCCGGAATCGGAACGGTGGCGTGCTTGTTCGTCGTCTACAGCATTCCAGCGGGATACTACGCGATTACGCAGGCGGTCGACCAAGTGACGAGAGGTTCCCTGGACGGCCCGTTCTGGGACGGGGCCGTTCTGCTGTCGCTGGCGGCACTCCGGCTTGCGCTGTACGTCATAGGAGCCGGTACGGCTCTAAAGGACAGAAGAAACAGGAAACGCGCCTTTCGGAAGGCTTAAGACGCCCCCGACTCGGGATGGGCGTCTTTTCTATTAAAATCAGGTATAATAGGAGGGCAGCGCTAAAGAGAAAAGGACGAGAGAAACAATGAGCTTTAATATCGAGAAACTGTTCGACCAGTACGGTTACGAGGTTTTGTTCCTGGGTTTGCTGCTGGAATTCATCGCGTTGCCTTTTCCCGGGGAGACGACGATGCTGTACGCCGGCTATCTGTCGTATGTGGGCATTTTGAACGGATGGAAGGCGTTCGCGTGGGCTTTCGCCGGTACGACGATCGGCATGACGATCACTTATTTCATCGGTTTAAAGGCGGGAATGCCGTTCGTCGAGAAGTATGGCAAGTGGGTGCTGCTTAGCCCGTCCAAGCTGGAGAAGACGAAGAAATGGTATCAAAAATACGGGAACGTGCTCGTCTTTATCGGCTATTTCATTCCGGGGGTCAGGCATGTGACCGGCTACTTCGCCGGAATCATCGGTTCGCCGTTTCGGACGTTCGCGGCGTACGCTTACGGAGGGGCGCTGATCTGGTGCGCTTTGTTCGTCGGCATGGGCCATGTCTTCGGTCCGCAGTGGGAAAGGGTGCTGCACGCGATCGAGCATCATTCGTGGAAGCTCGCGATTGCGGCTGCGGTCGTCGCCGGTGTCGTCTGGGGCGTCAGAAGAGCCGTGCTGAACGGTCGGAAAAAGAGACAGGCGGTAGGGTCGGAATAAATGGAGCGAGGCATCATGAAAAGCGGACTGTTTAACGCGATATTCGCTTATATGATTTGGGGACTGCTTCCTCTTTATTGGAAGGAATTCGAAACGATGCCGGCCGGAGAGATTTTGTCGCACAGAATCATCTGGTCGTTTATTTTCGTGGCCGGATTGATTTCGCTGCAGCGGCGTTGGAGAGAACTGGCCGGACTGCTGAGAAACCGCGCGACGCTGCTGCCTCTTATGGCGAGCAGCTTGCTGATTACGGTCAACTGGCTCGTCTTCATCTGGGCGGTCAACAACGGCCATGTCGTCGAGACGAGTCTGGGTTATTATTTGACGCCGCTGATCAACGTAGCTCTGGCGATCGGATTTCTGCGGGAGAAGCCGACGGGAGGGCAGTGGCTGGCGATCGCGCTGGCGGGAGCCGGCGTCGTCCTCGTTACGATCGACTACGGCAGCGTTCCGTGGGTCTCCCTCACCTTGGCGCTCAGCTTCGGCCTCTACGGTCTCGTCAAGAAGAGAGTGACGATCGACTCTTCGCTCGGCCTGATGACGGAAACCGCGGTCGTCGTTCCCGCGGCGTTCATCTACTGGAGCTATCTCGGCGCGTCGCATTCGGCCACCGCCTGGACGCTTCCCGCGTCCTCGCTCGTGCTGCTGCTGCTTGCCGGGGCCGCCACGGCGCTGCCGTTGCTGCTGTTCGCCAAGGCGGCCAAGAAGCTGCCGCTGTCGCTGCTCGGCTTCATTCAATATATCGGTCCTACGCTGACATTGATTCTGAGCGTGACCGTCTTCGAAGAGACGGTCAGCCATGTGACGCTGATCAGCTTCACCTTGATCTGGGCGGCGCTGATCGTGTACGCGGCGGCTACGATTCGGGATGCCAAGGCGCATTCGACTCCACTTGAGGCCCGCGGAGGAACTTCGACTTGAAGACGAACACCATGAAAAGAAATGATTGGCTGCTGCTGCTCGTCGTGTTCGGGGGCTTTCTCGTTTTCGGCTTTTCCGAGAACGTGAAAGGCCCGGCCATCCCGAGGATGCAAGCCGACTTCAGCTTAAACGAAACGCAGCTCGGCATGCTGCTGGCCTTCAATTCGCTCGGCTACTTGGTCGCCTGCTCGTTCACGGGCGCGCTGTCGGGCAGAATCGGCATCAAGCGGACGGGAATCATCGCATTCGCCTCGATGGCTGTATCCGGCGTACTCCTGTATGTGTCCGCGAACTACGTTCATCTGTCGGCGTCTTATTTTCTCATGTACATCGGCAACGGCATGCTGGAGATCGGTCTGGCGATCATGGCGGCCCGCATTTTCACCAAAAACACGGGAGCAATGATGAACCTCTCCCACTTCTTCTACGGGCTTAGCTCGGCGGTCGCTCCGATCGTTGCCGCTTCCATGATGGGATGGAATGTGTTCGGGGGCGAGTTGGGTTGGCGGGGGATGTACCTGATTATGCTGTCCCTGTCGCTGCTGCCGATCCTTCCTTCGCTGATGGCCAAGTTTCCCGGCGACGGCGGGGAGGAGCAGGGCGAGCGCCTGACGCTTAAGAGCGTCAGCAAAGATCCGGTCGCTTGGCTGATCGTGCTCGTCTTGTCGCTGGGAGTCGTCTCCGAGCTGGCCGTCGGCGGCTGGCTGGTCAACTACTTGGAGAAGGCATACGATTGGTCTACCGGAGCCGCCTCCCGG
Organism: Cohnella sp.; assembly: GCF_041641335.1. Lineage (NCBI taxonomy): Bacteria > Bacillati > Bacillota > Bacilli > Caryophanales > Paenibacillaceae > Cohnella > Cohnella sp. The sequence goes on from NZ_JBEPYQ010000018.1 coordinate 81,040, forward strand.
ATGCTGTCGATCTTTTTCGTCTTCTTCATGGGAGCGAGGTTGTTCCTCGGGCCTGTAACGGACAAAATCGGGTATACGCTGTCTATTATCCTCATGTCGGCGTTCTCCGGACTTTGCAGTCTCGCGGCTATTGTGATCGGCGAGCCGGGCGCGATTCTATTCGCGGTCGCCGGCATCGGCATCGCGCCGATCTATCCGACGGTGATGGCCATTATCGCCAAGCGGTATCCCCGCGGCACGGAAACGGCGATTACGTTCACCGTGACGCTGATGGGGATCGCGTGCGTCATCGGCAATCTGCTGATCGGCGTCATTATCGACGGAGCCCGGAAGCTGTTCGGAGCCGGCAAAGAAGCCAAGGAAAGTCTGACGCTGGGACTGCAGGCCGGCTACGGGTTCATCGCACTGTTGGCGCTGTTATGCTCTGCAAGCTGCATCGTTCTGTACGTCTATTTGCGCAGAAGGAATGAGTTGGTGTAGTAGTCCGCAGCGACACAATCAAGAAGGGGAATAACCTCATAAACTATCGGTAGGTCAATATCGATAGATTGGAGGTTATTCCTATTTTCGTTAAAATCGCCTTCTTCGTAAAACCCGGTTTGGATGCTTTTCTTCAGCCGATCATCGATCATCTTTCGCGAGAGTACGATACCCGGAAGTTCGTCATCCGCAGCACCGATGGCATCGGTCAGGCTATGGAATGGGCGGATGTGTGCTGGTTCGAATGGTGCGACGAGCTGATCGCGCACGCCAGCCGTCTGCCGATCGCGGCTTTTCGGCGCATCGTATGCAGATTGCACAGCTACGAAGCGTTCACGAATGTCATTCATAAAGTAAACTGGAAGGTTGTCGATCGACTAATCTTCGTCGGAAAGCCGATTCAGGAGTACGTGCTTAGTCAGCTCCCTTCCTTGCCGATGGAACGGACCATCGTCATTCCGAACGGAGTCGCGATGGAGCGTTATCCGTTAGTTCGGCGTTCCAAGGGCTTTAATATCGCATACGTCGGCTACGTCAACTACAAGAAAGGTCCGATGCTTCTTCTGCACGCGTTCAAAGCGATTCACGACCGCGATCCGAGGTATCGGCTTCATATTGCCGGCAAGTATCAGGATATGCGCTACAAGCTCTATTTCGAACAGATGATCGGTGAGCTTGGCTTGCAGGGCAGCGTTCTCTTCGACGGCTGGCAGTCCGATCTGAACGCCTATCTGAAAGATAAGCATTATATCATTTCGACGAGCCCGTTGGAGAGTCAGCATATGTCGGTCATGGAGGCAATGGCCGCGGGCGTCAAGCCGCTCGTTCACCATTTCTACGGGGCGAAAAAAGTGTACGGCGAGAAATGGGTGTGGAATACGATCGACGAACTGGTCGACAGGGTAGAGGAGGACGAATACGATTCTGTGGAGTATCGCCAATTCGTAGAAAGTCGTTATTCGTTCGCGGCGAACGTTCGCCAGATCGAAGCGTTGATGGACTTCCTGCATCCGCTGGGCACGGTTCAGCCGGAAACGGTCGATACCAAATCGCCGACAATTACGATCGGCATCATTAATTGCAATTACGGCCGGTTTCTGGACGAATGCCTGCAAACCGCGATCCGTCAATCTTATCCGAACAAGGAAATTCTCATTATCGACGACGGCTCGACGGACGGTTCCCTGGAGCGAATAGAAAGCTTCCGAGCCATCGATCCGTCCATTCGGCTGATCGCGCATCCAAGCAACGTCGGGTTAACCGATGTCGCGATCCGCGAGATCTTTCAGGAGGCTTCGGGCGACTTCGCCCTGATTCTGAGCGCGGACGATTATTTGCCGCACGATCGCGTTCTGGAGGAATATATGGCGTGTTTCAGAGGTCGTGAGGATCTGGAATACGTGTACGGAAACCTCAGGCTCGTAGACGAGGCGGGCAGACCTACCGGGCAGTGGACGTACCGCGACTACGCGGCGAATGACGCGGTGCGCAGCATCTTCCAGAGAATGGGGTCAGGCGTTATACCGATGATCGGATTATACAAATTGGCGTATTATCGCGACCGGCAGGCGGAATGGACGGTAGACGAGAGAAAGCCGACCGCCGGGGACACGCTGAATTGCCTCGTCAATCTGAGGGCCGGTTGGAAGACGCAGTGGCTGAATCGCCCCGTTCTTTGTTACCGCAAGCATGGAAACAGCATTTCCTTCCAGATGGAGAAACGAATTCCGTCTCTTGTCATCGTTCTGGAATACCTCATTGGAAACTTCTCCGAGGAAGTCTATCTCCCCCGTTCGGATTGGAACTCGCTAGGGGCGGAACGGAGGGCGGCGCTGAAAAATTTCGAGATCGGCCATTTATTCGGAAGAATGGCCCGCGCTTATTTCGGAAGCGGCTGGATTCGGCACTACTCCGCGGAGCAGAAGAGAGAGTGCCTCAAGCCGCTGACCGACCGAATGCAGCAATACTTCGACCTGAGCCTGGCCGCCGACGACGCTTATCGTTTCCGGATCGAAGCGCTGATCGCCGAGACCGGTCAACTGATGCAGCCATAAGAAAGAGCTGACTTCACTCGAAGTCAGCTCTTTTTTACGGACATCGATTTCGTATCGAAGGACGCGAGCGGCAAGCGTACGGGAATGCCGAGATGCGAGGATTCGTAGACGGCGAAGGCCACTTCCAGGGAACGACGCGCCTCCGAGGCGGTAACGCACAATCGCGAATCTCCCGCCGTTCCCTGGAGCTCGGCGATAAAATGCTCGTACATCTCGAGATGCTCATTGACCGCTGCGAGCGGGAAGGGAGGTGCGGGAAAGTCATCGGAATGCCAACGTTTAATTTCCGTCAGTCCAGCTCCCCCTATTCGGATCGTCCCCCGATCGCCGACGAGCGTCAATGTCTGCTCCAGATTGTTCGGCTTGCACAGCGTAGTCGCCTCGATCGAACCGACGGCTCCTCCTGCGAAGCGGACCGTCGCTGCCGCCGATTCTTCCGTTTCTTTAGGAGAATTGCCGTGCCCGATTACCCCATATACCGATTCCGGTCGATCGTTTATTAACCACAGAAACAGATCGATTAGATGAACGCCTTGATTCAGCAGCATGCCTCCATCCTTCTCCCACGTGCCTCTCCACGCGGAAGAGGCGTAATAGTCGGGAGACCGATTCAATAGGATCGAGACGGAGCCGGCGCGTATCGTTCCCAGGGCGCCTTGGTCGATCCAGTTCTTCGCAAGCCTCATATTAGGGCGGTATCTAAGCTGATGGCATACCTGCACGCGCCGTCGGGAGATCGAGGCCAGCTCGGCAATGCTGTCGGCATCCTTCAACGAAAGGGCGATCGGTTTCTCGAGGATTACGTGTTTCCCGGCGAGAAGCGACTCCTTCGTCCACTTGGCGTGCATAAACGATGGAGCGGCGATGACGACCGCGTCTATCCGAGCGTCCTGCGTAAGCAGGCTCGGATCCGCGTAGGCGGAGACTGAAGAAACGGGTACGGAGCGGGCCCGTGCGTATTTTTCGACAAGAACGTTCATTCTTTCCGGAACGGGGTCGGCCAACGCGACTAACTCGGCATTCGGACAGGAGGCGATGGAATCCACGTGTTTGGCGGCGATGCTTCCGCATCCGATCAGACCGAAACGAACCATGGCGTTCACCCTTTCTCCGCGATGTCGAGGAGAACGGCAAGGATGCGCTCCTGCTCCTGATCCGTCAGCATAGGCCCCATCGGCAGCGCCAAAGCTTCCCTGGAAAGCCTCTCCGCCGCGGGGAAATCACCGACGGCGTACCCGAGAGAAGCATAGGCTTGCTGCAGATGCAGGGGGCGGGGGTAGTAGACGCCGGTTTGAATATAGTTTTTCGACAGGGCCTCGCGAATAGAATCGCGTTTCGGACTCGTGATGCAGTACAGGTTGTAAGCATGAAGTCTTCCCTCTTCCGTGGCGGGAACCTCTAGCAGAGGTTTCAGCGGTCGAAGCCTTTCATCGTATGCTTGCGCGATCTCGCGTCTTCTCTTCAGCCACTCATCGACCTTGTTTAACATGACGAGCAAAATGGCGGCATGAAGCTCATCCAGCCGACTATTATAGCCGATTGCGTCGTGATAATACCGTTCGGCGCTTCCGTGCTGGCGAAGCCTTCTGAGCCGGCCGGCCAATCCGGCATCCGACGTGACGACGATGCCGCCGTCTCCAAGCGTGCCGAGATTTTTGCTGGGAAAGAAGGAAAAGCATCCCGCTTGGCCGATCGTCCCGATCGGCTTCCCTCTGTAGCTCGCGCCGAAGGCTTGACAAGCGTCTTCGACGACAAGAAGGCCTCGGCGGTCCGCAATGGACCGGATATCGTCTAGGGCGGCGGGCTGCCCGAACAGGTGAACGGGCAGGATCGCTTTCGTCCGGGCAGTTACGGCCGCTTCGATTCGTTCCGGATCGAGATTCCAGGAACGATCGAGATCGACGAACACCGGAGTCGCGCCGACTCTGGAGACGGCCTCCGCGGTGGCGAAGAAAGTGTAAGGAGTCGTGATGACCTCGTCACCCGGACCGATGCCGTATGCATCGAGGGTAAGCACGAGCGCATCGGTTCCGTTCGCGACCGCGACGGCGTGCTTCGCTCCGGTCAGCTCGGTGATTCGGCTTTCCAGCTTTTTCACCTTCGGTCCCAGAATATACTGTCCTTGTTCGATCGTGTCGGAAATTTCGGCAAGAATGTCGTCTTTAAGCAAGCGAAACTGCCGGGAGATCGGCATTAGTTCAATCATCTGTACACGCCCCCTGCTATCGATTGATCGTACAAGGTATGCATCATGTATTCCTCCTGCTTCCGCGACCACACTAGCAACCGGAGTTGGACTTGCATAAACCATGTAGATGACGTCTTGTCAAAAAACGCATAAGTATCGAAAGAGAGGAATGAGAATGACGATTGATCCGTCCGTATCCATGGGAACCAATGTGACCATCGGTCGATATTCAGTCATTGAAGCTGGCGTGACGATCGGAGACAACGTTGCAATCGGGTACGGCACGATCGTGCGAGCCGGCACGACCATCGGAAACGGGGTTAGCGTCGGAGATCTAACCGTGCTTGGCAAAATGCCGACGGGAAACAAGAAAAAGGCTTTAAAACCGCCCTCCCGGCTTCCGCCGCTAGTCATCGGAGACGGAGCGTCTATCGGCAGCAATAGCGTGATTTATCTCGGCGTATCGCTCGGCGATGACGTGCTTGTCGGAGATTTGGCCAGCATTCGCGAGTTCGTCACGATCGGCGAAAGCACCATTGTCGGCCGGAACGCCGTCGTCGAGCCGCATACGGTGATTGGAAGGTTCGTCACGATTCAAACGTCCTGCTACATTACGAGCAACATGCTTATCGAGGACGACGTCTTCATCGGCCCTTGTTGTTCGACCTCCAACGACAAATACATGGGAAGCGGCGGAGAAGCTCATCAGGGACCGATTATCCGACGGGGAGCTAAAATCGGCAACAACGCGACCCTTCTTCCGGGAATCCTCATCGGAGAGCGTTCCGTCATCGGGGCAGGAGCGGTAATTACCCGGGATGTCCCGCCGGGGCTCACGTATGTCGGCAACCCGGCCAGACCCATAACGGACAGGAAGGTGACAGAATGACCAGCAAGCAGAGCGAACGCGATGCGAAACCCGATCCGCGCCGCGTCCAGATCGTCGGACTCGGCTATGTAGGACTGCCGCTAGCCGTATTATTCTCGGAACAGGGATTTATTGTAGCGGGCGTGGATGTGGATGAGAGGAAAATCGAATTCCTGAAGCAGGGGAAGAGTTATGTCAAGGATTTGACGAATGAAGCGCTGCAGAGCGCGTTGACTTCGGGAAGCTTCGTGCCGACCAGTCGATACGACGATTCCGCTCGGGCGGGAACGATTATTTTGTGCGTACCGACGCCGCTATCGGATCGATCGACCCCGGACATGAGCTATCTTCATGCCGCGGTTACCGAAACCGGCAAGCGGCTTCGTCCGGGACAGCTCATCGTTCTGGAAAGCTCGACTTATCCCGGTACGACCTCGGAAGAAATGGTTCCTATTTTGGAGCGAGAGAGCGGCCTGAAGGCAGGGATTGACTTTAATGTCGGGTATTCTCCCGAGCGAATCGATCCCGGAAACACGAAATTCAGCGTGAGGGACATTCCGAAGGTTGTCAGCGGACTGACGCCCGCTTGCCTGCGCAGGACGGAGTCTCTGTACGCCCAAGCATTCGGACAAACCGTGAGGGTATCTTCTCCCGAGGTTGCGGAGATGACGAAGCTGCTGGAAAACACGTATCGGTTAATCAATATCTCGTTCATGAACGAAATGGCGATGCTGTGCGATGAGATGGGAATCGACCTGTGGGAGGCGATCGACGCAGCCAAGACGAAATCGTTCGGCTATGCGGCGTTCTACCCCGGCCCGGGCGTCGGGGGGCATTGCATCCCCGTCGATCCTCTCTATCTTCAATGGAGAGCAAGCCAATTTGGGAGGAAAAGCGCCTTTATCGAGTTGGCTGAGCGGCAAAATCGCGCCATGGCGGATTACTTGATGAGGAAGACCCAAGGCATGCTGAAGGACGGACTTCGTCATGCGGTGATTTACGGCGTCGCGTACAAGAAGGATGTGGGAGACGTTCGGGAATCGGCTGCGGTTCAACTTATCGAACGATTAATGGAAGAAGGCATTCATTTCGCTTATCACGATCCGATCGTGCCGTTCATCCGTATCCGCAATCGGGAGATTACCAGCTCGGAGTTGTCGGACGATCTGCTGAGGGAGGCGGACTGCATCTTTATCATGGCGAATCACACGGGAATGCCGGTTCAGCGGATCGTTTCCAATGCCCGTTTTATCGTAGACACGAGAAACGCGACCTCCGGTATGAATGGGGGACACATTTACCGATTCGGAAGCGGGAATATCGGGCTTGACCAAAAAAATCCGCTGGATTGAGAGGCAAATACTAGAACGGGCAAGCCTCGGTTTCAATAAGCTGTAGTAGATTTCGTGACAAGTTCCGGCACTTCTCCAATTGGCGAAGCCATGGAGGAGTGAGGCTTTTTCGCTTGCGCGGAATCGAGTAGGCGGCAAAAGGTGGTGAGATTCTATTGTCTATTGAAAACCGTATCGTCAATGGAGGATTCGAGTCGGGGGCACTGGCTCCGTGGTCAGGGGTCAATGCTGCCGTCACCAATACGAGAAGCCATTCGGGATTCTTTAGCGCTCAGTTGGCAGGCGGGGCAACTTTGTCGCAAATCTATCAGTTTTTTCCCGTTTCCCCAGGTGAAAGCTTTGAACTGTTCATCTCTTTTTCGAGAACGTCGGGAACGATTGGCGTCATTGCTTCTGTCGGATTAAACTATTACGACAACGCGCTTAATTTTCTCGGAACCGGAGTATCCACTCACGTTCCGTTCGCCATTTCGAGCCTGACCGGAAGCGACTGGGTGGAGTTCTATCAAACGGCTTCGCCGGTTCCGCCGGGCGCTACTCAAGGTCTCCTCGTCATCCAGACATTTCCGATTGCGGGAACGGCCGACTTGTTCGTAGACGACGTTGCGTTGTTGGCGATTACGGGAGGTCCTGCGGGAGCCACCGGCCCGACGGGTGAAACAGGTCCGACGGGTGCAACAGGAGCGACAGGTGCGACAGGAGCTACGGGTCCAACAGGAGCAACCGGTCCGACGGGTGCAACAGGAGCGACTGGCCCGACAGGAGCTACCGGTCCAACAGGAACGACAGGTCCGACGGGTGCAACAGGTCCGACGGGTGCAACAGGAGCGACTGGCCCGACAGGAGCCACCGGTCCAACAGGAACGACAGGTCCGACGGGTGTAACGGGAGCCACTGGTCCAACAGGAGCGACAGGCCCGGCTGGAGCAACAGGTGCTACAGGTCCAACGGGAGCAACCGGCCCAACGGGAGCAACAGGTCCAACAGGTCCAACAGGTCCGACAGGAGCAACAGGTGCAACGGGAGCG